>JALGZO010000092.1 GCA_025774865.1 bacterium
CGAGACGATCTGGGTCACGAGCTTCGACGCAGACCTACTCCTGGCGATCGACGCGACGTCATTGAGCCTGCGGGACGCGTGGTTGGTGGGAGACGGGCCGGTCGATGTTCTCGTGCTGCGACCCGATCAGCGCGGAGCGCCGTAAGGCCAGAGCGCATACGTGAGTCCGATGCGGAACCCGAAGTTGTGGATGGTGGTGTTACTGTTACCGTTCCACGTAGTGGAAAAGAAGCGGAACTGGCTCGGGTCCGGATCCGGCGTGCCGGGGCCACAATCTTCGTGATTCCGGTCGAATGCACAGAACTCGACGCTTCCGTTCAGATACGACATGTCGACGCCGAACCGCACGAGGTCCTCGACCATCACGTCGACCCCCCATTGCTTCGCCAGCGAGACCCGGAAGCCGCCGCCGAACGACATCATGAAGTTCTTCTGGTCGACCTGGAAGATCGACAATCCGAGCTGTGACTCGCTCCGACTTTCAAACACGCCTTCGGTCACCTCTACCCCGGTGGGAACGGCACCGGCGTACCGGAACTGGATGACGTCCCCGTTGGATTTCTGCTTGAACAGCCCGGCACCGAGAGACACGTACGGGAAGAACCATCGATCCAGGGTCGGGAGCTCGTAGGTGGCTGACGCGAGGTAGACATCGGTCAGAGCGTCGCTCATGGCGCTCTCGGCCTCCGTGGCATTCTCATCGAGCGTCCCGCTCTGGAAGTCGAGCGTGGCCATCAGAAGCCCTTCCAGGTCGAAATCCCCCTCGACCGAGGCTTCCGCAGGAAACTGCACCCGGAACCTACCGCGGGAGTGCATCCAGGAACCGAACACAGTGAGGTTTTCCGAGAACCGGTAACTGCCCCGGACTCCGTACCACGCCGACGGATCGATCGAGAGCGTTCCTTCGTCACGCTCGATCAGCTGCCCGCCGAACTGGCCGAAGTCCGCCGAGAACGACGCCTCGGCGAGAGCCCCCTGCATGAGGAACCCCGTCACCCAGTCCAGGCGCGCCCGGTCCGGGAGGCGCTGGGCCGAGGCGGTCGAAGCACACGTGAGGGCGGCGAGAACGATGAGGAACCGGCTCGTCAAGGAGCTCCCCTCTCCGATTCGGCGTCCGAGAGCCGATCCGGGCCTCGAGAGCCCGAACCGCGCCACTTTAGCCCAGCCGGTTGCGTTCCGCAAGGCGAGCCCGGACGGCGGCTGCTATGCTCCGCCGGCCATGACGAACGCGTCGACCGACATTGGGAGAGCGGGCGAACGGGCGTGGATCGCCCTGTTTCTGGTCGTTTTCCTCGCCCAGGGCATTCACGGACTCGTGACGAAGTCCGGAACGTGCGACGAGCTCGCCGCTCACATCCCGTCCGGCATTCTCTACTGGAAGAGCGGCGAGTTCTCGGGGGGCCTCGCGAACCCTCCGCTCGGACAGCTCCTCGTCGCGGCCGGGCCGGTGGTCTCCGGCACCGCCGACGAACCGCTGGTCGACGATCCCCGTCACCTGCTGCCGGCTCGCCTGCCGGTGCTCGTTCTGGGGATGTTCACCGTCCTCGTGGCGGGAACGCTGGGCCGCCTTCTCGCGGGAGCGGGCGTGGCGACGATCGGGCTCGCGGCCCTTTCGCCGAACCTGATCGCGCACGCCCGCCTCGCCACGCTGGATCTGCCGGTCACCGCGTTCTTCGCTCTCGCCGCGCTCGCAGCCTGGCGATGGTCGCGCGCCCCGTCGCGCCTCGGGCTCGTCGCGTTCGGATTGCTCGTCGGGACGGCCTGCCTCGTCAAGCTCACGGCCCTTCACCTGCTCCCGGCGGTCGCCGTCGGCGCGTGCCTCGACGGATCGACGTGGCCCGAGCGGCTCCGGAAGGCCGGCCTCCTGGTCGCCGCCGGAGCGAGCGGAATCGTCCTCGTCGCGTGGCTCGCTTACGGTCCCGGAGCGGCCCGCAGCGGACTCCCGGTCCCGTTCGTGACGGCGATCCTCGAGAAGCTCGAGCACGGGCGACAGGGCCACTTCGCCTACCTGCTAGGGGAGCGTAGCTCCCGGGGCTTCCTCCTCTATTATCCGGTCGCTCTCGGCGTGAAGACACCTCTCCCCATCTTGATGACGGCCGGGGTCGGGCTCGTCGCGCTGGCGCGCGGTCGACTCGGCGGCGACGGGCGGGGTTTCGTCGCGTGGGCGCTGGTCCCGGCGATCTGGCTCTTCGGGGCGATGGCGCTCACGCGCGTGAACATCGGGCTGCGTCACGTACTCCCGATCTGGCCCGCTCTGCTCGCGCTCGCCGGCAGCGGGATCACCTACCTCTGGCGGGGTTCGAGGCCCGCGCGGGCGGTGGCCGTCGTGGCCGCCGCGTGGGTCATCTTCGCCGCCGGGACCATCACGCCCGACCACCTCGCGTACTTCAACGAGCTCGCCGGGGGACCCGATCGCGGGGACCGTTTCCTCATCGACTCGAACCTCGACTGGGGCCAGGACGAGGGGCGACTGCGGGCCTGGGTGGATGAGCAGCGCGAGGCGGGAGAGACCGTGACCGTGAATCCGGCGGAACCGATCGGAGGAATCGTCGCGGCCAATGTCAACGCGATCCACGGAATCCTGCGCGAGGACGACCGTCGACTCCGTTGGCTCGCACCGATGTCACCGGCCCACGTCATCGGCCACACCTGGCGTATTTTCCGCGTGGCGGAGGAACCGCTCCGACAGGCGGCGGCTCGCGATCCCGTGGCCGCCCTCGACTGGGGGCGGTGGCTGATCTCGCACCGTCGCGCCGCGGAAGCCGCCGAAGTGCTCGCGCGGAACGACCTGTCGCATGACGCGAGGTATGCCGCCGAGTGGTCGGGCGTAATGACGGAAGCGCAGCTCGAGGCGGAGAATCTCACGGAGGCGGTCCGCCGGGTGGTCGCATCGCGCGATGCCGATCTCGCCGCGGAGGTCGCGCACCGGGTTTCGGAACGGCGCGCAACCCCGTGGCCGGAGCGAGACCCCCAGGAGCGTTCGCTCGTGTTCGCGGCGCTTTGCCGGCGCGGGAAGGCCGACGAAGCCCTTTCGTTCGCGCGCCGGGTGATGCGCGATCACCGCGCCACCGTACCGGGGTTCGTCGACTTCGAGGCTTCGGCCGCCGGGCTCGCGCCCACCGCCCGGCTCGCCCGCGCCGGGCAGCTCCGTCGTCTCGGACTCGAGGCGCACGCCCTGACCGAGCTCGGAGAGCTCCTGGCGCTCGACGCGGCGAACGAGGCGGCGCTCGGGCTCTACGGAGAGCTTGTCGTCCGTCGCAAGCTCGGCTTGACCGAGTTTCCGCTGCCGCCGGTGGACTGGAGCTCCGTCTCGCGGCGCGACTGAGGACGGATTGCATCTTGCGGGCGGTCGTGCAGTCTGCAAT
>JALGZO010000093.1 GCA_025774865.1 bacterium
GACCGAGGCGATGCTCTCGACGCTTCTGGCGGTGGTCGATCCGGGCGAGGAAGTGATCGTCTTCGAGCCGTTCTACGAGAACTACGGTCCCGACTCGATCCTGTGCGGCGCTTTGCCCCGGTTTGTCACGCTCCACGAGCCCGACTGGACGTTCGACGAGGCCGAGCTCGCCGCGGCCTTCACGCCTCGAACGAAGGCCATCATCCTGAACACGCCGAACAACCCCACCGGGAAGGTCTTCTCACGCGAAGAACTCGGGCTGATCGCGGACCGGTGCCAGCGGCACGGGGTCGTCGGGATCACGGACGAGATCTACGAGCACATCGTCTACGACGGGCTGGAGCACGTGACGCTCGGATCGCTGCCCGGGATGGAGGAGCTCTCCGTGACGATCAACGCGCTCTCGAAGACCTACAGCGTGACCGGCTGGCGCGTGGGCTGGGCGATCGCGTGCGAAGAGCTCACGTCGGCGATTCGCAAAGTGCATGACTTCGCGACGGTCGGAGCGGCCGCACCGCTGCAGGAGGCGGGAGCCGAGGCCCTGCGATTCCCCCGCGCGTACTACGAAGCGATGGCTCGGATGTACGAAGGGAAGCGCGACCGGATCGTCGCCGCGCTGGCCGAAGCCGGCTTCGGCGTGTACCCGCCGCGTGGGGCGTACTACGTCATGACCGACATCGGCGGGTTCGGATTCGAGGACGACGTCGCGTTCGCACGCTTTCTCGTGGAGAAGGTGGGGGTCGCGGCGGTGCCGGGTTCGAGCTTCTACGTCGACGCGAACGCGGGGCGCGAGCGCCTCCGGTTCAACTTCTGCAAGAAGGACGAGACCCTCGACCGGGCGATCGAGAAGCTCTCCCGGATCGAGGAGGCGCTGCCCGGCGCCGCGCGAGGCTGACGCTCTGCGCGCCGGTCGCCTGGCCGTTGCGGCTGCGGTCCTCTGCGTGCTCGTCCACGCCTCGACGTTGGGCGGCGGCTTCGTCTACGACGACTACCCGTACATCGTCGACAACGCCGACCTGCGCGGAGATCTCTCTCGTGTCGGCGCCCTCTTCGGGTCGAGCTTTCCGTCGCACGCCCCGGAGCGAGGGCTGTACCGGCCGTTGACCGCGCTCACGCTTCGGCTGGATCGCATCGGCGGCCCGATCTCCCCGTGGCGTCATCATCTGACGAATCTCCTGATCGCCGGGGCGCTCGTGTTCGCCGTATTCGTGGCGCTGCGGCGCGTCGTGCCGGACGCGGCGGCGGCGACGGGCGCGCTCCTCTTCGCCGTCCACCCCGTGCACGTCGAGGCGATCGCGTGGGTGACGGGTCGCTCGGAACTCCTCGCGGCGCTCTTCGCGTGTCTCGCGTTCGCGTTCGCCCTCGACGCCGTGCGCGGGCAAGGCGGTCCCGCCCGGTTGCTCGCGGCGGGCGCGATGCTCTTCTTGGGGCTACTGTCGAAGGAGAATGCGGCGGTCGCGTTGCCACTCGTGGTCCTTGCCCTCGTGTTCGAACGCGAGCGTCTCGAGTCGCGCCGCGCCGTGACCGCCGTGGCGGCGCTCGTGGTGGCGACGGCGGTCGGGCTCGGGATCCGCGCCACGGCGCTCGGTGCGTTCGGACCGGGGGTCGGCGACCGGGCGGGACCGGCGGCCTTGGTCGATCGATTGCCGCTCGTCGTGGCGGCGACCGGAGAGCATCTGCGCCTTCTCTTGTGGCCGCACCCGCTCTCCGTGGAGCGGATGCCCACCGCCCCGGAGCGGTGGGGGGATCTTCCGGTTCTGGGTGGCTTCTTCGTGCTCGGCCTCTGGGCCCTCGGGGCACTGGCCTGGCGGCGACGACCGGACCGATTGCGGCTCCTTCTCTGGCCGGCGGTCGCGCTCCTACCCGTCATGCACTGGATTCCGATCGGAGAGACCGTGGCCGAGCGGTTTCTCGTCCTGCCGTCGGTGGGATTCTGCGGCTTGCTCGGGGCACTCCTGTCGGAACCGACCGACGGCCTCGCGCGACGCGCGAGATCGGCTCTCCTTCTCGTCCTGCTGGTCGGCGGAGCCATCGCATCCGCGACGCGGGCGGCGGTGTGGCGGGACGAGGAGTCGTTGTGGCGAGATGCGCTCCGCCGGGAGGCCTCGTCGGCCACGCCGTGGGCGGCGATCGGGGACGCGCAGAACCGGAGGGGAGATGCGCCGCAGGCGATCGAAAGCTACCGCCGCGCCCTCGAGATTCGCCCCGGCCTGACGGTCGCTCGACTCTCCCTGGCGGACGCGCTCGACTCGATCGGGCGCTCGGACGAGGCATTCGAGGAGTCCCGGGAATCCGTCCGCCTCGACCCCGAGCACCCCGTCGCCCTCAACAACCTCGGGGCGAGGCTGGCCCGAGCGGGGCGGGTCGCGGAGGCCCGGCCGCTCTTCCGGCGAGCGGTGGAAGTCTCGCCGAGATACGCGCCGGCGCTGCGCAACGCGGCGCTGGCCGCCCTCGACGAGGGGCAGCCGGACGAGGCCCGGAGGCTCCTGAAACGAGCGTGGGCCGCGGATCCGGAGCTGCCCGGATTGGACGGAATCGAGGCTCGTCTGGCCGAGGAACCGCGCTGAGGGCCGGCCGCGGCGCATCGGCACCCTTGTCCAGGACACCTCGAGGCCCCAGAATGGACGACTGGAGGCGAAACGATGTCGGATTTCTTCGAGACCCTGCAGCGTCACCTGGCGGCCGGGCGCCCCGTCGCCGTGGCGACGATCGTCACGAGCCGGGGCTCCACGCCCCGCAAGGTCGGCGCGAAGATGATCGTCCAGCCGAACGGCGCCATCGATTTCACGCTCGGGGGCGGGCCGTTCGAGGCGCTCGTGATCGAGGACGCAAAAGAGGCCCTGGTCGAAGCAGAGCCGCGGCTCCGGGCGTATCGCTTCCTGCCGGTCGGCGAGAATGCCACCGGAATGACGTGCGGGGGGGAAGTGGAGGTCTTCATCGACGTCCACATCCAGGCGGCGCGCGTCGTGGTGTTCGGGGGCGGACACATCGCGAAGCCGCTCGCGCGCCTCGCGAAGGAGACCGGGTTCCGAGTGGCGGTGATCGACGATCGCGCCGAGTTCGCGAGCCCCGACCGCTTCCCCGAGGCCGACGAGATCGTGCACGCGGACGGCGGATACGTCCGCACCGACTTCCCGATCGAGGAGAGCGACTTCGTCGTCATCGTGACGCGGTGTCACCAGACGGACGAAGCGTGTCTCCGGCACGTCCTCGACGATGACCGGGTGCCCGCCTACCTCGGCGTGGTCGCGTCGCGCCGCAAGGCCAAGGTCCTGCTCGCGAAGCTCGTCCAGGACGGCTACCCGCGTGAGCGACTGGAGTCGGTGCGTTCCCCGGTGGGCCTCGACATCGGCGCGGAGAC
>JALGZO010000094.1 GCA_025774865.1 bacterium
TCGAGGAGGAGCTGCAGCTCGTGGGCGCCGACCTTGAGACGGTCGCCATGCTTCAGGTCGGCGGCATCGACCGTCGTGCCATTGACGAGGATCCCGTTCGTGCTGCCGAGATCGCGTGCGCGGAGACCGTCCGTGCCGATCTCGAAAGCGACGTGCTGGCGGGACATCGTCGCGTCATCGATCGCGATGTCGACCGCAGGTCCGCGCCCCAGAATGGTGCGGGGCTGACCGAGCTCGTATTCGTTCCCCACCGCGCTGCCCTTGAGAACGACGAGAGTCGCGCGGTGCCTGGCAAGAAATGTCTCGGGTGGCCGGGCCTGGGATGAATTGGCGAGTCTTCGCGTCCGTCCGTCACGCATGTCACGCCTCCGAAGCTGTTGAGAGAGATCGGCTCTTCCGGAGAGCGTCTTGAGAGCCTCCCCCGCCCGGCGGCTCGGCCCCATCGGCACCGTTGTCCTTTGCTTGCCGCCCATTCGCAGGTCGAGAATCCATGCCAAGAGTTTTGCCAAGTGTGATTGTCATTGAGAAAGAAAAACAATGAATTTCCACTTCGTTATGTCTTCGCGTTCCGCTAGAATTGATGCTGCCGTGTCTACGCCACTGCGCAAATCTTCCGGAGAGATCATGTTGCCTTCGAGAATCGTGTCCGCCCTCGCTGTCGCGCTCCTGTCGCTCCCACTCGCCTCGGCCCCGGCGGAGGGCGTGGAGGTCGACGTCGGCTACCAGGACTTCTCGTACGGCAGCGTGGTTCTGGACACCCCCACCGCGGAGAAGCCGGAGAGCAAGTTGTGGTGGAACGATGGATTCTGGTGGGGAAGCATGTGGAACGAGGTGAGCGGGCGGTACGAGATCCACAAGCTCGATCTCGGCACGCACCAGTGGTCCACGACCGGGGTGGCGATCGATGATCGCCCGGACACGGCCGGGGATGCGCTCTGGGACGGTCAGAGTCTGTACGTCGTCTCCCACGAGTTCGACAAGGAGGCCTCCCCCGCGGACTCCGCGAGCGCCGCCCGTCTCTATCGTTACGATTACCAGGAGTTGACGGACACCTACACGCCCGGCGCGGGATTCCCCGTCCTCGTGAACATGTCGACCTCGGAAACTCTCGTACTCACGAAGGATTCCACCGGGCAGCTCTGGGTCACGTGGGTACAGGATGGGGACGTGATGATCAACCGCTCGACGACCGACGATCGGACGTGGGGAGCCCCCTTCGTGCTCCCCGTGCAGGTCGACCGGGCTCGGAGCGATGACATCTCGTCGCTGATCGCGTTCCAGGGGGACCGAATCGGCCTCATGTGGTCGGATCAGTCGGACGACCGGATCTTCTTCGCGGTTCACCAGGACGATCAGGCCGATCTGGCGTGGCAGGCGCAGGAAACAGCTCTGGAGCATCCGCAAAACGAATCGATCGCGGATGACCACGTCAATCTCGCCACGTGTGATGCGACAGGGCGCGTCTTCGCCGTCACGAAGACGGGTCTCCCGAACCCCGAGGATCCGGAGCTAGTCTTCCTGAAACGGGAAACCAACGGCTCCTGGACGAACGCGGTGGTGGCCACCGACGCGGACGACCACACGCGACCGATGCTCGTGGTGAGCAGCGAGACGAATACCGCCTGGGTGTTCGCGAGCTCCACCCTCACCGGCAACCAGGAAGTCATCTTCATGAAGGTCGCCAATCTGGACGATCCGGTGTTCCCCCCCGGAAAGGGGACGTCCTTCATTCAGAGCGAAGACGACGAGGACCTCAACAACCCGACCTCCACGAAACAGTGCCTGGACGGCGCGACCGGCGTCCTGGTCCTCACCAGCGACAAGGACTCCCACAACTACCTGCACAACTCCATCGATCTGAGTCCGACCGCGAGCCCCGTGATCTACTCGTTCTACCCGGCGGTCGCGCTCGCCGGCACGGAGATCAGGATCATGGGCGCGGGTTTCGCCGGCGCGACCTCCGTGTCCTTCGGCGGCACCCCCGCGTCCTTCACGGAATTCTCCGCCGTGGAAATCCGAGCCACCGTCCCGCTCGGCGCGACGACGGGGAAGATCAGCATCATGACCCCGCGCGGCCCCGTCACCACGTCCGACGACTTCATCGTGCCCGTGCCGCCTTCGATCACCTCTTTCTCACCGGAAACCGCGCCGGCAGGAGCAAGTGTGCAGATCGACGGGACGGGCTTCATGGGCGTCACGGAGGTCACGTTCGGCGGCGTTCTCGCCGGGGCGTTCACCGTCACCGCGGACTCCGCGATCGCGGTCACGGTCCCGTCGGGTGCGGTGAACGGACCGATCGAAGTGACGAACCTGGCCGGAAACGCGGCGAGCGACACTGACTTCACCGTGATCGTACCCCCGGCCATCTTGACCTTCGTGCCGGCGATCGGGGAGGCGGGGACGGTGGTGGCACTGCTCGGCTCCGGCTTCACGGGCGCCACGTCGGTCGCATTCACGGGAGCGGAGGCGCTCGTCTTCACGGTCGTGAGTGACACCACGATCACGACGGTCGTTCCCACGGGAGCGACGACGGGCCCGGTTTCCGTGACGAATGCGGCGGGAACCGCGGTGAGCGGGAGCGACTTCATTTACGTGCAGACCGTCTCCGCGAACGATCTCTCGGCGCCCTTCGGGTACGGACTCGATCAGAACCTCCCCAACCCGTTCCGACCGCACACCGAGATCCGCTACCAGTTGCCGCGGGCGACGCACGTGCGGATCACCGTCTACAACGTGCAGGGTCGAAGAGTTCGCGAGCTCGTCGACGAACCCCGGCCTTCCGGTCGGCATGCGGTTCGCTGGGATGGCCGGGACGAGTCCGGCTCCCGGGTAGCGAGTGGCTCCTACGTCTACGAGCTACGCGCGGGCGGCTTCGTGGCCCGGCGAACGATGACGCTCTTGCGGTGATCGAGGACTCCGCTCAGGAGTCGAAGCGCACCCAGGCCAGCAGCGGGTAGTGGTCCGAGCCGTAGGTGTCGTCGAGCCGCCGGTAGTCCGCGTTCCATTCGTCCGGCAGTCGGAAGAACACGTAGTCGAGTTGGCGCCGGATGACTCCAGCCCGGTAAGTCGCGCCTTCGGGGATTTGCTCGGGGATCGGGAAGGTGCGTTGCGCTTGATCCACGACAGACTCGTTCGAACCGCGGAACCAGGTGTTCAGATCGCCCGCGAGGATCGCGGGGTGATCCCCGTCCAGGGCGGCGGTCAGGAAGTCGAGCTGCCGCGTCCGGCAGCGGCCGAAGCTCCCGAAGAAGTGGCGCAGGGGGGAGAATCCGTCGAGGTGCAGGTTGATCAGTTCCAGCTCCCACGGAGATCCCGCGGCGGTTTCGCCGGCCACG
>JALGZO010000095.1 GCA_025774865.1 bacterium
CGGCGTGGTGGCCCTCCTCGAGTCTCCTCGGGCGGTCGGCGAGATCTTCAACCTCGGGAGCAACGAGGAGGTCTCGATCCTCGGTCTCGCCGAGCGCGTCCGCGAAGTCGCCGGCAGCTCTTCGGAGATTCACCTCGTTCCGTATGACGAGGCCTACGAACCGGGGTTCGAAGACATGCCGCGGCGGGTGCCCGATTTGCGCAAGATCAACGAGATCGTCGGCTACGCTCCCAAGCGCACCCTCGACGACATCCTCCATTCGGTCGTCGAGTACCGGCGGGCAATGACCTTCCGGCCGTCGTGAGTCGCCCCGGGCCGACTCAAGCTCCGTCTCGATCACGTCGATATTGAGGCCAATCAGCGCAAGAGCTTGAGCGTACCGGGGGTGGGCCGGCCCCCGCGCCCCGGGGACTCCATGTCCGAGAAGAGCCCGCGAGTACTGCTGATCGACGACGACCTCGTCGACTGCGAGGTCGCGCGACGCCTGCTGCGAGGCGGCTACCTGTTGTCGGAGACGCCGACCGGCATTCAGGGCGTCGAAGCGGTGAGCTCCACTCGGCCGGATTGCGTCCTTCTGTCCACACGATTGCCCGACACCGATGCCCTCGAGGTCCTCGACCAGATCGTGAGACAGAGTCGAGTCGTTCCCGTCGTCCTGATGGCAGAGGCGGGCGACGAGGAGATCGCCGAGCGTGGCATGGCCGGCGGAGCGTCCGGATTCGTGTCGAAGGTGTCTTTGACGGTCCACAATCTACGTGCCGCGATCGAGCTCGCGCTTCGCGCCGCATCGCTGCAGCGGGACCTGGAGAACGCGCGCCGGGAACTCGGCCTGATCACCGGGAACCTCACGAAGGAGCTCCGAAGTTCGCTGCAACACATCGCCGAGTCGAGTCACGAGCTGCGGACGCGGCTCGCCTCGCATCTCGACGATCGGTCGGCGGCCGACCTCGCCTTCATCCAGGAGCGCGCACTCGAAATGTCGGCGGGGATGGACGATCTCGTCGAGTACACCTTGGTCGGGACGGCCGTCTCCTCGGCGGGATGGGTGGATCTGAACGAGGTCATTCGCCAGGTGCTCGACAAGCTGGACGAAGCCGTTCGCCAGACGAGCGCGTGCATCGAAGTCGAGCCGCTTCCGATGGTGTGGGGCGACACGCCTTCGCTCATCCGCCTCCTGATGAATCTGCTCTCGAACTCGATCAAGTTTCACGGTCACGGAAGCCCCGTCGTCCGCGTGAGCTCGCACCTCAAGGACGGCGAATGGGAGATCTCGATCCAGGACAATGGAATCGGGATCGACCCTGGCCGACAATCGACGATCTTCCGGCCGCTCGATCCGATCGACGCCGGGCCCTCGTCCGACGGTCGAGGGCTCGGGCTGGCGACCTCTGCCCGCATCGTCGAGCAGCACGGGGGGCGGATTCGCGTGTTCTCGAATCCTGGGGCTGGCAGTATCTTCCGCTTCACCCTGCGGACGCCCCCGGAGGGGCTCCGGGCGGCGTCGGACCGTCGTTGACGGCCCTCAGGGGTCAGCGTAGGCTCCGCAACGGCCAGAAACGCGCCCGAGCCAGGGGGGCCACCCTGCCCGTCGTCCTCATCACGTTCCTGACCGCACTCGCCGGGGCAGTCGCCCTCACGCCCGTCTGTCGGAGGATCGCTCTGCGGATGGGATTCCTGGCCCACCCCTCCTCTCGAGGTGTCCACCGGGAACCGACGCCCCTCCTCGGAGGCGTCGCGATCTTTGCGGCGTTCGCTCTGGCTCTCGCGGTGGGAGCGCTGGTGAGCCGCGTCGGCGCCGTCACCCCGACCCTCGGCTTTCTCGCCGGCGGGACCCTGATCTTCGTGATGGGCATCATCGACGATAAGCACGACCTGAGCTGGTTCTCCAAGCTCCTCGGTCAAATCATCGCCGCGGTACTCCTGCTGGCGAGCGGGAACACCGGCGGGGTGTTCTTCTTCTCTCCGCTGGGCCTCGTGCTGTCACTCGTGTGGGTGGTCGGACTCACCAACGCGATGAACTTCTTGGACAACATGGACGGCGTCTGCGCCGGGATCACGGCGGTGGTCGCGCTGACGTTCGTGGGGCTGGGGCTGCTCTCGGGGGACACCGCGATGGCGGTGATCGCGGCGGCGCTGTGCGGAGCGTCGTTCGGTTTCCTTCGCTTCAACTTCCACCCCGCGCGCATCTTCCTCGGCGACGGTGGGAGCCTCTTCCTCGGCTACTCGCTCGGGTCTCTCGGCCTGAAGAGCATCGGCCACTCGGATCTCTCGCTGTCGTTGCTCGTGCCGGTAGTAGCGCTCGCGTACCCGATCTTCGACATCACGTTCGTCAGCGTGACGCGCTCCGCTCGCGGGCAGAGTCTGACGCAGGGTGGCAAGGATCACACGAGCCACCGCCTCGCCCGGATCAAGCACGGCACGCGCCTCACCGCCGTCGCCATCTACGGAATCTGCGCCGCTCTCGGCGTGATCGCCCTCGTGCTCCAGCGACTCTCGTTCGCGCCCGCCACGGTCGTGGGGTTCCTGGTCGTCGTGTTCGGACTATTCGCATTCGGAATCCGGCTTGCGCGCCTCGCGCCGGTGCCGGAGTCAGTGCCACCCCCGCGCGCCGCGGTGGGTTGACCACCGCCCGGACTTCGCCGGATACTCGACCCACTGCTATCGTCCGTCAGAATCGTTGAACCAGGAGGGAAGTCTTGAATGAGGATCGCCCGCTTCGGGTGGGATGCCGGGGTACCGAATTCTGCAAAGCCCAGACGTCCACGGTCCTGAAGCGGCTCAACGAGAAGCGCCCCGGAGCGGAGTTCGAGATCGTGGAAGTTCCGGGGAATGGAGACCAGAGCCCCATTCTGGACGCTCTGGGTGCCGGCGTCGTCGACCTCCACGTGCGGGGCATGCGCGAGGTTCCGCTCGAGTTGCCCGATGACGTCCACATCGCCGCCTGCACCGAGCGGATCGATCCCTTCGACGTCCTCATCGCGGAGGACGGTGTTCTTCTCGAGGACCTGCCCGACGGCGCGAAGCTCGGAGTGGAGTCGGCCCGGGTGTCGGTCCAGATCGGCTCGTTCCGCGAGGAACTCGCGATCGAGAAGATGGAAGGAACCATTGATCGTTTCCTCCAGTATCTGAATGCAGGGAAGGTTGCCGCCTTCATCGTCGCGGCCGAGGACGTCGAGACCATGGGTTGGGAGGACGCGGTCTCCGAGGTCTTTCCCCCGGATATTCTGCTGCCGGCGGCAGGGCAAGGGAGCTTCGGTCTCCTCACGCGGAAGGACGACGACACCACCACGGAGCTCGCGATGGAGATCGACCACCAAATCTCACGGCAGGTAGTGAGAGCGGAGCGAGCGTTCCTGCGCGAGCTGAACGTGAAACTCACGGATCCGGTCGCGGTTCACGGAAGCTTCGAGGCCGACACGCTCGTCTTGGAGGCCTTGCTGGGCGACGAAGTCTCCGGAGCGATTCTTCGCGACGACCTCGACGGAGATCCTGCGGAGGAACACGACCTCGGCATCCGGCTCGCGAAGTTGTTCGTGGCCGACGGGGCACGGGACTACCTGGCCAGCTACGACTGAGGGGATCCTGTCACCGGATCCTCTTGGTCTTCTTTGAAACCACAGGTTGCGAAGTAGCATCCGGGGAAAACCATGGCGGGACTGCGCGTCTCCATGTCTCCGGTCTTCATCCGGAACTTTCTCTTCCTGGGGATGGTGACGCTCTCCCTCGCGTCGCTGCTCTACACGAGTCGCCTCGCGACGCACCTCGAGCGGCAGACCGCCATCTTCACGGATCTGTTCGCGCGATTCGCCGCCGCCTCGACCCTTGCCGCGTCCCAGGACGAAGAGGTGCAGCGCATCTTCCGCGGCTTCATGGATCATGTGACGTTTCCGATCATCGTCACGGACCGTCGGGGCGTGCCGTGGACCTGCAAGGGCACCGGCATCTCTCCCGATGCGATTCCCTACGACACGTTCGTGTCGACCGATCCCGCGAACCCGCCGCCCGGTCCGATCGCGGACCTCCTTTACCTGGCCTGGGAGATGGATACCGAGCGCACGCCGATTCCGATGATTCTCCCCGACACGGGCGAGGTTTTCGGCTACATCCACTACGGCGAGTCTCCCCTCGTCGGTCAGCTTCGGATGATGCCGGTGATCCAGATCGCGATCGCCGGATTGCTCGTCGCGATCGGTTACTTCGGGGTGCGCACGGTGCGTCAGAGCGAGAAGCGCTCCATCTGGGCGGGGATGGCGAAGGAGACCGCTCACCAGCTCGGTACGCCGATCTCCTCGATGATGGGCTGGATCGATCTGCTCGAAGCCGAGGCGTCGCCGGACGACGAATCGACGCGGAGCACGCTCCGGGAGATGCGGACGGACGTTGCGCGGCTCAGCCAGGTCGCGAGCCGATTCGAGCGAGTCGGGTCGATGCCGAAGCTGGAGCTCCTGGACCCGAACCCGATCATCGCCCACGTGGTCGAGTACCTGCGCCGGCGCCTTCCTTCCGTGGGTCGCCGGGTGGAAATCGTCGAGCAGCTCAACGACGTTCCGAGGATCCGCTCCGACCGAGAGCTCCTCTCCTGGACCGTCGAGAACGTCCTCAAGAACGCCGCCGACGCCATTCTGAAGGACGGCGCCGACGGGACGATCATCATCCGGACCGATCCCGGCGTCCCCGACGGAGTCCGGATTCTCGTGGAGGACAACGGTCCGGGCATTCCCGAATCGATCCAGAGCCGTATCTTCGATCCGGGGTTCACGACGAAGCCGCGCGGCTGGGGCCTGGGGCTCGCGCTGGCGAAGCGAATCATCGAGGAATACCATGGCGGACGGATCCGCTTGTTGCGGAGCGCACCGAACGTGCGTACCGTGTTCGTCCTGGATATCCCGGAGGGCAAGCGCCGCTGAGCGCGCCCGGCGGCGACCCGCCGAAGCAGGAGATCATGGCCGAGGAACGTAAGAGAATCCTTTGGGCGGACGACGAGATGGACCACCTGCGTCCGCACGTGAAGTTCCTGGAGGATCGGGGTTTCTCGGTGTCCAAGGTGACGAACGGCGAGGATGCCATCGCCCTCACGTCGGACCCCGAGGGCCGCTTCGATCTCGTCATCCTGGACGAGATGATGCCCGGCATCGGCGGACTCGAAACCTTGAAGGGGATCAAGGAGCGGGATCCGTACGTGCCCGTCATCATGGTGACGAAGTCCGAGGAAGAGACTCTCATCGACGCCGCAATCCGCGAGAACATCGACAACTTCCTCGTGAAGCCGGTGAACCCACTCCAGGTGTACACGGCCGCGAAGCGGCTCCTCGACGGTGACCGAATCCGGGAGTCGGGGGCCATGCGTGACTACGTGGACGACTTCACCGTCCTGCGTAACCTGCGAACCGACACCGCCACTCCGGACACCTGGATCGACGTGTATCGAAAGCTCGTGGAGTGGGATCTTCGCCTCGACGATCACCGTGACGCCGGGCTGCTCCAGACCCATGAGGACGCGAAACTCGAGACCAACATCGAGTTCTGCCGCTTCGTCTCGGAGAACTACCGCGATTGGGTGTCCGGGGCCGAGGGTCGCCCCACCCTTTCGGTGGACATCGTCCAGAAGTATGTAGCGCCGCTCCTCGCCGAGAAGCGCAAGGTGTACTTCATCATCATCGATTGCCTGCGGCTCGATCAGTGGATCGCGATCGAGGCGCTCCTGGAACCCTACTTCGACATCCGGCGAGATCACTACTATTCGATCCTCCCCACGGCCACTTCCTTCGCGCGCAACTCGATCTTCTCCGGCCTCTTTCCGCTCCAGATCTCCCAGCAGCATCCGGAGTACTGGAGCATGCCGGGGGACGACGATTCGAGCTTGAACCGGTACGAGCGGCAGCTTCTTGACGAGCAGCTCGACCGGATCGGCGTGAAGCTCAATCCGAGCACCAAGTACATCAAGGTGTTCAACCAGGAAGAGGCCTCCACGGTGAAGAAGGACATCGCGAGCCTGTACTCGTTGCCGCTCGTCGCGATGGTCTTCAACTTCGTCGACATCCTGTCGCACGGGCGCAGCGAGTCCGCAATCCTCCAGGAGATCGCGCCGGATGAGGCCGCGTTCCGCGCGCTGACCACCGCATGGTTCAAGCACTCGTCGCTCTTCGACATCCTGAAGGCGATTTCTCGCCAGGACGCGACGGTGGTGCTCTCCACGGATCACGGTTCGGTGCTGAGTCGCCGCTCGACGATCGCGTACGGAAACCGCGACACGTCCACGAACCTGCGTTTCAAGATCGGGACGAATCTGGGCTGCGACGAGAAGAACGCGCTGCACCTCAAGAGCCCGGAGGACTTTCAGCTGCCGACAAATGGACTCAACACGCACTACATCTTGGCGAGGGAGAACTACTACTTCGTCTACCCCACGAAGTTCCACGAGTACGAGCGGCAATACCGCGGCAGCTTTCAGCACGGCGGCATCTCGATGGAGGAGATGCTCCTCCCGTGCATCGTGATGAATCCTCGGCGATGACCCCCCTCAGGTCCCTCGTGGTCCGAACGTCCGGACCCGAGGAAACCCGCGCGTGCGGGCTTGCGCTGGGCCGGAGCCTCCCCGGCCACGTCACGCTTTCGCTCGAAGGTCCGCTCGGATCGGGGAAGACCGTGCTCGCGGGCGGGGTCTGTGAAGCGGTCGGCGTGGAAGGGCCGATCACGAGTCCAACGTTCACGCTCTTGAACGAGTACGAAGGGCGCAGCGGGCGCCGCGTGATCCACGTGGACTGTTTTCGCCTGAGTGGCGCCGCGGAGTTTCTGGACCTCGGGGTCGACGACCGGCTGACGGACGACGCGCTGCTGCTCGTGGAGTGGGGCGATCGCGTGACGGAGGCGCTTCCCGCGGACACGATTCGGATCCGGTTGGAGCCCGGTGACGAGGACGAGCGGCGTATCGTCATCCTCGGGCCGGAAGGTGTGGATCTCGCCGCGCTCGAGGCGGGTGCTGAATGAGAATCGTCGCGCTGGAGACGGCCACGACCGACGGGAGCGTCGCGCTCCTCGATGGCGACCGCATCGTCGAGCGGAAGGTGGACCTCCGGGGCGAAGGCGTGGTCGCGGGGCTCGAGCGGCTGCTCGGAGAGGTGGAGATCCCCCCCGACGAAGTGGACGCCGTGGCCGTATCGGTGGGGCCAGGGTCGTTCACGGGGGTGCGCATCGGCGTCGCGGCAGCTCAGGGGCTTTGTCGGGGGCTCGATATCCCGGCCGTTCCGGTGGGTACGCTCGAGGCGCTGGCGTGGTCGGCACTGGCCTCGGACTGGGGCCTGCCGGGCACGCGGTTTCTCGCATCGGTGGACGCGCGCCGAGCCGAGGTTTACGCTGCCCTGTACGGGTGCGGGGCGCAAGGCCCGCCGGAGCTCCTGTGGGGTCCAGAGGTCGTTTCCTGCGAGGCCCTCGTTCGTCGGTTCGTGGAGATGCGCCCCGAGGTGCGGGAGCAGGTAGGCGCGCTCGTGGGGAGCGGCGCTCCGCTCCTGGCTCCGCTCTTTCCGGCGGAGTCGGGCTGGGCACGTCCGCAGGCGCTTTCCCGGGCGCAGGCGGCCGCCGTCGCGCGAGTGGGGGCACACAAGCTCCTTGCCGGGGATACGCGCACTCCGGCCGAGCTGCAACCCATCTACCTCAGGAAGTCGGATGCCGAGATCAACCGCGAGAAAAATCGCCTCTCCACCAGCTAGCTTCACTCCGGAGCGCATGCGACTCACCGACCTGCCGGAGGTGTTCGCTCTCGAAGAACTGGTGTTCACCGATCCTTGGTCGGTCGACTCGTTCGTCGCGGAAGTCGAGCGCAAGGCGGACATCGGCTTTCCCGTGGTGATCCGGGGTGAGCGCGACGAGCTCGTGGGCTACGCCGTCGCCTGGTTCATCGTCGACGAAATTCACATCGGCAACATCGCCGTGCATCCGGATTACCAGGGGCGGGGACACGGATCAGCCCTTCTCGAATACGTCATGGAAGAGGGACGTCGCCGGTCGATGGCCTTCGTCACGCTCGAGGTCCGGCCGTCGAACCGCGCGGCGATCGCGTTGTACGAGCGGCATGGATTCCGCAGGGTCGCGGTTCGCAAGAGCTACTATCGCGACAATCGTGAGGACGCCCTCGTGCTCGCGTGCCCACTCCACGCCGAAGCGGAGACGCGGCTTGGTTGACGCCGCCGCTCTTCTCCGCAACCGCGACGCTGTCAGCTTCCTCACCCGCGAGGGCCTTGAAGGGCCCCGGGTCGGGTTCGTGCTCGGCTCCGGGTGGGGTCACTTCGTGGACTCCACGGAGATCGTCGCGGCCTGTCCCTACGAACAGATTCCCGGATTCGGTGAGAGCACGGTGCCCGGGCACGCGGGCCGGCTCGTTCGAGGTCGCTCGGGCGACCACGAGTATCTCGCGATGCAGGGGCGACTTCACCACTACGAAGGGCATCCTCTATCGCGGATCGGTGCCGCGGTGTCCGTGCTACGCGAGCTCGGCGTGCGGGAGCTCGTCGTGACGTGCGCGGCGGGGGCCGTGAATCCTGATTACGCGATCGGCGATCTCGTGCTCGTCCGGGACTACATCAACTTCATGCTCGACAGCCCCGCGCGCGGGGCGGGTGATTCCGTGGGGATTCGCACGAGCCCGTCTCCTCGGTTGCTGACGGCGTCGCGGGAGGCAGCCGAGAGCGAGGGGATCACGCTCGCCGAGGGTGTACTCTTTTCTTCGAAAGGCCCATCCTACGAGACGCCGGCCGAGGTCCGCATGGTCCGCACGTTCGGCGGCGATGTGGTCAGCATGTCGACCGCCCCCGAGCTCATCGCCGCCGGCGCGATGGGGATGGAAGCCGTGGCCTTCGCGTGCGTGACGAACATGGCTCCCGGCGTCGTGCCCGGTCGCGAGGTCAACCACGAGGAAGTGATCGAGGTGATGGACAAGATGAAGGGGCGCTTCTCCGCGCTGCTCACCGCGATCCTCGCGCGCTTCGAAGGGGATCGCTGACCATGCCCTGGTTCCGTCGCGCGAAGAAGGGGATCAAGGGCAGCGGCAGCCACAAGAAGGGCGTGCCGGAAGGTGTCTGGATCAAGTGCGACGAATGCAGCGAGATCCTCTATCGCCCCGAGATGGACCGGGCCGGCTGGACCTGCCAGAAGTGCGGCTACCACTTTCGTATCGGCAGCCGGAAGTATCTCGACCTGTTGCTCGACGAGGGGAGCTTCGTGGAGCAGGACGCCGATCTCACGGCGGCGGATCCCCTCAAATTCCGCGACTCCAAACGGTATCCCGAGCGCCTGGCCGCCGCGAAGGAAAAGACGGGACTCTCCGACGCGATCGTCGCGGGACGCGGTACCGTGAAAGGTACGCCAGTCTCGATCGCGGCGCTGGACTTCGGCTTCATGGGAGGTAGCATGGGCTCGGTGGTGGGGGAGCGGGTCGCGCGCGTGACGGAACGCGCGCTGGACGCGCGCCGCGCGCTCGTGACGTTGTCCAGCTCGGGTGGCGCCCGCATGCAAGAGGGTATCTTGTCCCTGATGCAGATGGCGAAGACGTCGGCGCTTCTCGCGCAGCTCGCCGACGAAGGACTGCCGCACGTCTCGATCCTCACGGACCCCACGACCGGAGGAGTGACCGCGAGCTTCGCGATGCTCGGCGACATCATCCTGGCCGAGCCGAAAGCGCTCATCGGGTTCGCGGGCCCGCGCGTCATCAAGGAGACGATCCAACAGGAGCTGCCGGAGGGTTTTCAGCGGGCCGAGTTTCTCCTCGAACACGGATTCGTCGACCGGGTGGTGCACCGCAAGGAAATGCGGGACGAGCTCGCGCAGGTGCTCGCCTTCTTCGGGGACGCGCCCATGGTGCCGCCGGCGCCGCGGCGGCGAAGGGACGACTGAGAACCCGATGGCCGAACCAATCGGACCGTTCGAAAGGCTGGGCGCGCTCCGCGGCCAGTCCGTCGACCTCGGCCTCTTCCAGATCACGCGCCTTCTCGACCGGCTCGACCACCCGGAGCGGGACTACCCCGCGGTGCACGTGGCCGGGACGAACGGCAAGGGCTCGGTCTGCGCGATGATCGCGGCGTCGCTGCAAGCCGCGGGGCATCGCGTCGGCCTGCTCACGTCGCCGCACCTCGTCGATTACCCGGAGCGGATCCGTGTGAATGGCGTGCCCATCCGCGACGATGAAGCCGGAACGATCATCGATGGGCTCGAGAAACCCGACGGCACGTTCGACGGCTCCTTCTTCGAAGTCGTGACGGCGCTCGCGCTCGAGCACTTCCGTCGCCGCGGTGTGGACGTCGCGGTGCTCGAGGTCGGGCTCGGGGGTCGCCTCGACGCGACGAACGTCTGCTTCCCGAGGGTGACCGCGATCACGTCGATCGATCTCGATCACGTCAAGACCCTCGGCGCCGACCTGCCGACGATCGCGGCCGAGAAGGCGGGAATCGTGAAGCCGGGGATTCCCGTGGTGGCCGGGGCGATGGATGCCGACGCCCGGCAGGTGCTCGAGGCGATCGCCGCCCGGCGCGGGGCGCCGTTCCGATCAGCCGCCGACGAGGTGGAGGTCCGCATCCTGTCGCAAAGCTGGGACGGGCTCGAGGTCTCCCTCCGGCTGCCCGGCGGCCGCGCGCACGGGGTGCGGATCCCTCTGCCCGGTCGCCACCAGGCGGCGAACCTCGCGGTGGCCGCGCTCGCGGCTCGTCTCTTCGACCCTCGCCCCGGTTCGCTCGAGCTTCTTCTGGGCGGTATCGAGGACACGCGCTGGCCCGGCCGCCTCCAGCGGGTGGAAGGAAACCCGGTTCGCGTCTACGATGTGGCTCACAATCTGGCCGGGTCCCAAGCGCTGTCGGACGCTCTCGAAGAGCTCGGAATCCCGGATGGTTCGGCGGTCGTCGTCGGAGTTCTCGGGGACAAGGATCTCTCCGGGATGGCGGAGGCGCTGGCGCGCCACTTCCGCACGGCGGTCGCGGCCACGCCGCCACATCCGCTCCGAGCGCGGCCGGCGGCCGAGACGGCGGCAGCGCTGCGGGAAGCGGGCATCGAGTCGGTCGCCCGGGAAGACGTCGGGGTGGCGGTCGAGGAAGCGGAGCGCCGGCTCGAGCCCGGCGGCTGGATCGTCGTCACCGGCTCGCTCTTCACGGTCGGAGCGGCCATGCAAGCGTTCGGCGATTCGGTCGATGGGCCCGCCGCGCGCGCGAACCTCGCGGCTCGCGAGGGGTAGAGAATAGAGGAGCCCCATGGCGCAGGTCGTGTTTCGCGATGTCTGGAAGATCTTCCCCGGCGACGTCGAGGCCGTACGTGAGGCCAACTTCACGATCGAGGACGGCGAGTTCATGGTCGTCGTGGGGCCGTCCGGCTGCGGCAAATCGACCACTCTACGAATGGTCGCGGGTCTGGAGGACGTGACGCGGGGCGAGATCTCCATCGACGGTCAGGTCGTCAACGACGTCGCGCCCAAGGATCGCGACATCGCCATGGTGTTTCAGAACTACGCCCTGTATCCGCACATGACCGTATACGACAACATGGCGTTCGGTCTGAAGATGCGGAAGTACGCGAAGCCCGAGATCGATACGCGCGTTCGTGAAGCGGCGGAGATCCTCGGGCTCACCGAGTACTTGAGCCGAAAGCCGAAGGCGTTGTCGGGCGGCCAGCGACAGCGGGTCGCGGTGGGGCGCGCGATCGTGAGGAAGCCCAAGGTCTTCCTGTTCGACGAGCCGCTCTCCAACCTCGACGCGAAGCTCCGCGTACAAATGCGCGCCGAGATCTCGCGACTCCACCAGCAGCTCGGAGCCACGATGCTCTACGTGACCCACGATCAGGTCGAAGCCATGACCATGGGCACGCGAATCACCCTGATGAAGGACGGCGACATCCAGCAGATCGATGGTCCACTCACGCTCTATCGCGAACCGAAGAATCGCTTCGTGGCGGAGTTCATCGGTAGCCCGGCCATGAACATCTTCGACGGTACCCTCGGATCGGACTCGGGCGGCACCGTCTTCGACACGGGCGTGTTTTCGGTCGGGCTCGGCGCGTTGCCCGGGGCCGATGCTCTGCCCGCAAGAGTCGCGATCGGCGTGCGTCCAGAGAACCTCGCTTTCGCCGATGGCGAGACCGCCGCCGGGGTTCTCGATGTCTCGGTCGAGCTCGTCGAGCCGCTCGGCAGCGAGATCTACCTCCATGGTCGAGTGGGGGATCGTCGACTCGTCGCGCGCATCGGACCGGATCATCCGGTCCGGGTCGGCGATCAAGTCCGTCTTGCGATGGACCTCGCCCATCTTCATTTCTTCGACGGCGAGTCCGGCGTCGCCCTTCGTCCCACCCCTTCGCAGGTCTCGTAACGTGGCGCGGCTGTGGGCGTCCCGTCGCGGATGCCTGCTCGTGGGTTTTCTTTGCCTTTTCGTACCGCTCCCGCTCGCCGCCGCCCCCGAAGAGGAGGAGTCGTGGCGAATCGCTTCGAAGTCTTCGCAGGCGGTGCGCGCCGCCGACGGCGGTCGCATCGTTTCGTTCGTGGATGAGGTCCGGATCCTCCACGGTGCGCTGACCATCACCGCCGACGCCGCTCGCTACCTCGACCAGTCACGACGGGCGATCCTCACCGGCCACGTCGTGATGACCCAGGACACCACGGTCGTGCGCGCGCCGTTCGCGCTCTACGACCGGGAACGGCGGATCGCGCGCTTCCCGAACGGCATCGTGATCGAGCGCCCGTCCGGTACCGCGGTGGGCGACGCCGGATGGTGGTGGCGCGACGATCAGAAGTTCGAGCTGCGAGGCGACGCCGCGGCGGCCGACACCTCCGGCACGCTCGACGCGGAGGCGATGACGCTCGACACCGCCCGCGACGTGTTCTACGCAGTGGGGGCCGCGCGCCTCGTCGACGATGCCAGCGGGGTGATCATCGAGGGCGAGAACCTCCAGTACGATCGGAACGCGGCGCTCGCGACAGCGATCGGCGCGCCGTCCGCGACCTTCGTGGACGAAGACAGCGTGTCGATCCTCATCACGTCCGAACGCATGACGTACGACCCCGCGACGAACGTCGCGATCGCGACCGGTGACGTCCATGTTCAACGCGGCTCGGTCGAGGCCACGGCGGGAGAGGGGACGTTCTGGCGCGACGAGGACCGGTTCGTCCTGACCGACGGTCCGGAGCTCATCGACGGGGCGACGGTCGTCACCGGAGAGCTCGTCGAGCTGCAAATGCAGGGACCCGGACGGCGGCAAGTTCGCGTGCGAGGCGGCGCCCGCGTCGCGAATCGGTTTCTCGACGAGAGGGAGCGACCGGCCGCGGCCGCGCCGGAGGCCGTGGACCTGACAGAGACCCGGGAGCGAATCGAGACCGAAGCGGCCGAGATTCCCGTGGAAGCCCCGGCCGACGCGGCCGGGTTCGACGACGCGACCATCGATCCGCCCGAGGGGCCGCGTCCCGAGGATGAAATGCAGGCGGCCATCGATGCCGAACCAGCGCCGACCGCAGACGCAGAAGAGGCCGCCGACAAAGAGCCGCTCCCGGAGTGG
>JALGZO010000096.1 GCA_025774865.1 bacterium
CCTGCACGCTCGCGACGCTTTCGCGCCGGCGCCCATCACCGCCGTGTAGCACGCCTCGCTCCTGACCGGCCTCGAGCCCCCGAGTCACGGCGTTCGGAACAACGGGACGTACCCATTGACCGTAGAGCTCCCCGGTCTCGCGACGATCCTCGAGGAGTCCGGCTTCCGGACGGGCGCATTCATTGCGGCGTATCCACTGGAGGGGCAGTTCGGATTCTCGCGCGGATTCGAGCGTTTCGACGACGATCTCGCGTCCACCATCGAGGCCCCGACCTACTATGCGGAACGGCCGGCCGATGCCGTCGTCGACGTCACGCTCGCCTGGATCCGGGATCTGCCGCGGGCCGACCGATGGTTCGCGTGGGCGCACTTCTTCGACCCCCATCACCCGCGAAAGTTTCCCGAGCCGCTCGGCCGGCTGCCGGGGATCGAGGACTACGATCGCGAAATCCGAAGCCTCGACCTCGAGATCGGCCGTCTTCTTCGCGAGATCGAAGCGATCGAGGGGCGGCTCCCGGTGCTGGCGATCGCGTCGGACCACGGGGAGGCGCTCGGCCAGCACGGCGAGTCGAGCCACGGGCTCCTTCTCTACGAAGAGACGATGCGCGCGCTGTTCGCCGTCGACGCCCCCTCGATCCGGGGTTCGATCCACCGGGGAATCGTCCGCCACTCGGATTTCTTGCCGACCCTGCTCGACGTGTTGGAGCTGGACGTCCCGGAGCACGTCGAGGGGCGTTCACTCCTGCGCGAGCCGCAGGAGATGGTCGGCGCCTACGGCGAGGCATACTCGCCGGCGTTCAACTACGGGTGGAGCCCACTGCTGTCCTGGCGCGACGATCGGTGGACTTACATCGAAGGGCCCGATCCCGAGCTCTATGATCGAGAGACGGATCCCGCCGAAGAGCGAAACGTCCTCGATGAGCACCCGGACGTCGGCGCCGGGTTTGCGCGGAGGATTGCGAACATTGCAGCGGACCCCGAGGATCCCGCCGTCGATGCCCTCGACGAGGAATCGCGAGCGAAGCTCATGGCCCTCGGGTACCTCGGCGCTTCCGGCGGCACGACGTACGATAGCGAGAAGGACCCGAAAAAGCTCGTCCACTCGGCGACAGCGCTCTTCCGCGGAATCACTCTGTTTCTCAATGAGGGCAACGCCCAGGCAGCGCTTCCCTATTTGCAGCGCGCGTACCGGGCGGACCCCGACAACACGATGGCCGTTTACTACGTCGCGTTCTGCCTGAACCGCCTCGGTGACGTTCCGACCGCGATGGCGTACTACCGGCGCACGATCGAGCTCAATCCGAGGGCGGCGGAAGCCTGGGCCCACCTCGCGACGCTGGAGTTCGACTGTGGCCGCCGGTCGGTCGCGTTCGACCTCCTCGAGAAGGGGCTTTCCTTCAGTCCTCGGGCTTTCGCGCTCCTCATGACCGCCGGAGATCTCCGTGCCGACGTCGCGGAGCCTGCGGTTGCGGACTCGTTGTACCGAGCGGCGGCCCGGGTCGAGCCGAGCCGGGTGGAACCGTGGGCGAAGCGCGCGGAGCTCGCGGAGGCCCGCGGGGACGAGAAGGCGGCGCGGAAGCTCTGGACGGAGGCTGCGCAGCGCGACGGCGGTCACCGTTTGCTCCCGGCCCACGTCGTCGACGGGGACGGCCAATGATGAAGCCGGCGGGAACCGCGGCGGTGGCTGCAATCATCGGCCTGACGATGGCCTGTGTCGACGAGAAGCTCCCCCAGGTCCGCGGCGACGCGCAGGTCCCGCCGCCGGCGCGGGACTCGGCGTCGCTGCTTCTGGTGACGCTCGACACGTTCCGCGAAGACGCGTCAGGCGTCGGTGGTGATCCGGTCGCGCGCACGCCTCATCTGGATCGACTCGCGCGGACCGGCATCCAGTTCCGCGGGATCGCAGGCAGCCCGCTCACGCTCCCCTCCCACGCGAGCATGTTGACCGGGTTGAACGGGCCGGCGCACGGCGTTCGCGACAACGGGACGTTTCGGCTTCCCGCCGACATTCCCACGTTCGTCGCTCCGCTCGGCGATGTCGGCTTCGCCACCGGCGCATTCATCACGGCGTTCCCCCTCGACCGACGCTTCGGGCTGTCGCGGGGATTCGCCGTGTACGACGACGATGTCGCGGCGCCGGAGGGGGCGGGCGGCTTCCTCATGGCCCAGCGCAGTGGCGCGGAAGGGGTCGAGGCCTGGGCGCGGTGGCTCGACGGACTCGCGCCCCCAACACGCTGGTTCGCCTGGCTGCACCTCTTCGACGCTCACCAGCCTTACGACGCGCCGAAACCGCTCCTCATGGCGACCGCTGACAATCCCTACCGCGCGGACGTCGCCATGACCGACGGCTGGCTCGGCCGCGCGGTTCGTGCCGCCACCGAGCGTGGCAGCTGGGTGATCGTTATCGGCGATCACGGGGAGTCTCTCGGCGACCACGGCGAGGGATCCCACGGCATCTTCATTTACGAGTCGACTATTCGCATCCCGGCGATCCTCTGGCCCGCGCCCGACGGCGAGCCCCCCGGGCTCCGACGAGACGTCTTCCGGACGATCGACGTCCCGGCCACCTGCTTCGAGCTCCTGGGGCTCCCCCCGGGAGACGCCCCGGGAGAGGGGGCGTCCGCGCTCTCCCCGGGCGACCGGCCGGCCTACATGGAGACGTATTATCCCTTCTTCCACTTCGGCTGGTCCCGGCTGGCGGCGGTTCAGAACGGCGACTGGAAGTACGTCGACGCCCCGGATCCCGAGCTCTACGACCTCTTCCGAGATCCGGGGGAAACAGAGAACCTGGCCGACGAGTTTCCCGAACGCGCCGAGCGCTTGGCCGAGACGCTCCGCGACATCTCGTCCCGCGAGAGGGTCTCCGAGTCGATCGAGCTCGACCCGGCTGCGCGGGAAGCGCTGGAGAGCCTCGGATACGCGACAACGCGCTCCGAGGCGAGCGAGGCTCGGCCCGACCCGAAGAGAATGGTGGGAGTTCTGCGACTCATGGAAACCGCCCAGGTGTTGATGGCCGAGGGGCGATGGGATGAGGCGCTCACTCCGCTCCGCTCTCTCGTCGGCCGCGACCCTCGCAACAAGGACGCGTACCAGATGCTAGGCGTCGTTCACGCCCGGGCTGGTCGAGATCCGCAGGCGGCCGACTCATTTCTCCGTTGCCTCGAGCTGTCACCGCACGCAAATGATCGCATTCCACGCTTTGAGTTAGCGAGTACCTACCTGCGAATGGGGAAGAACGCCGAAGCGATAATCCACCTGAAGAAGGTGCTCGACGACGATCCCAACGACGCCGACGTCTGGTACAATCTAGGGGTCGCCCAAAGCCGGA
>JALGZO010000097.1 GCA_025774865.1 bacterium
ATGAAACGATATGCGGCCACAGAATCGGCTGGGCGTCTAGTCCGCCGGTCTCTCTGGCCTCCGCTAACGCCACCGTGACGTGGAACGGGTGACGACACATACCGCCCAGGTCCTCGACTTCGACACTTGACACAGGCACACCGAAAGCGCGGAGGGTGACCGCGTGTCCGGCCTCATGTACTGCGGCGGAGAACACGTCCAGCCCGTTCGGTTTTTGTGGCTCGTGTTCGTCTGCAGTGCTTAGGTATTCGCCCACGGTGTCCCCTATTCGTCCAAGTAACTGTCCGGGTTGGGAGTTACCCGCCTATTTCGGCTTTGCGATGGCTTACAACGGCTTCTGTGCACGGGCAGCGCAGCGACGGGGCGCGGTTCCGCTATGCAGGGCAGGCCAGGGGGAGGGCCCGCCACATTCCGAACGTAGGGCAGGGGCGAGACACTCAGCAACCTGCTCGCACGGCGGCGGGCGGGATGCGCCCCTGCTCCGAAGACGGCCAATACGGGTGGCGAGAATCAAGAGAGAATTAGGAGATGCCTCCGACGTAGCGTTACGGTGGCAAAGGTCCGGCTGGCCCGGTGACTCCCTCCTGTTGCTGGGGGGAAGCGCTGGGTCGGTCGGGCCACCACCAGCAACACAGGAGGTGTCTTATGCGCTGGCGAATCCCACTCGTCGTTGCACTCGTAGCGTTCGTGGCTGTAGGCTGCGATCAGCAATCCACGGAGCCGGTGCACGAACAAGTCACGACCGCCCCTGCTCTTTTCGGCGTAAACGGCGCTGAAAGCTCTCGGTGGGACTTCACGTTTCCAGACGTTGACATGTGCGGTTACGACATCGCGGACTGCGAGCTCACCAGCCACGTGGTGGTTCACGACCGCCTCGACGCTGGGCATTGGAGGTTCCACTCGACGTGGAACGGCACGTGCACGGGCCAGTCGACCGGCGAGAGGTGGAGGTTTCGCGACCAATTCAACCAGCAGTCGCAGTTCGATTGGGAGGATTTTGCACCGGATGTGTTCTATATCGGGAACTCCAGCGTCCTGTTAATCGGCCAAGGCCAGACACCGAATTTTAAGGCCCGGGCGCAGGAGCGGTATACCGTCAATGCAAATGGAGAGTTGGTATCGTATAAAGCCATCGGTTTCTTCTGTGTTGAGCCGGGTTCCTAGGTCTAACCTGCCTCATCACCATCACCAGCGCCCGGTTGTCTCAGCAAGGCTCGAATGCCTGCGGCGGCACGCCGGGCGCTGCGCTTTGACGCCCGCTTGACTCTGCCGTGGTATACTCAGGGTGCCCCCTCCGATGACTGGAGGTGAACCGTGTTTCGTCGCATCCTGCCTGTTGGACTTGTCTGCCTTTGGATGGCGCTGTCCGTGTCGGCCTGTTCTGACATGTCTGGGTTTTCGGGCTTCACGGGACCGGGCCCTGACCATCCACCGGAGCCACCGGTCAGCAGTGCGTTCGAGGGGACGGTTACGGCGGCGGACGGCATACCGCCGTGGTCCTGGGTCTATCGCTGTCTGGAAACCGAGTACTCGAAAACACTGCCACCACCGGCTGAACGGCCGTGCCCTCTTTTGTACGCGCCCATCGATACCACCACCGGCTGGTATGGTGGTGAGCCTGTGACATGCTCGACCCTCGGCGCCCTTCAGGTGCGAATGAAAGGGTACGCTTCCAAGACGGTGGACGTTCGGTGCCCCGCGGGGTTCTTTGTCCCTGACATGCAGCGTGTCGATTTCGTGCTTGACCCGTTGCCGGAGTAGCCCGCTCATCCCGCCACCCTCACGCGGAACGGTCAGCCCAGCACAAGCGCAGCCAGTACCGCGACCACTGCCCAGGGACCCGGCCACTACCGCCACGCCCTCGAGGATGTCTTTTCGGCTCACCTGTCACCGCCTTTCAGATGCACGACGGCGGGCGGGATGGATTGACGCTGACTTGACTGCACAAGGCCATCCGTAGGAAGGGCGCGACACTTGTCGAACCTTCAGATGAAGGTATGGTGTAACCAGTAACCGCGCCCCACACGATGCTGCCGGACTCCCCCCGCCTGGCTCGACCTCATGGCCATTTGTAGGAGGTTGGCCACTGTGCGCAAGATGCTCGCTCCGATACTCGTTCTCTATGTCCTGGTCGGGCTCTCCTGCGGCGACGAGGACAGCGTTCCGACTGAGCCGGTTGTCAGGACGGGCTCAATCGAGATCTCTCTTACCATGTCCGGTGCCGATATGGACGCCGACGGATGCACCGTGGCCGTCGATGGCGGGCCGGCACAGCGGCTGGCCTCCGGGGAAAGCGCCACGTTCTCGGACCTCTCGGCAGGGACGCATGAGGTCACCGTTGCGGATCTCGCCAGCAACTGTCAGGTGGACGGCGGCCCTTCGCGTAGCGTGGCCATAGTCGCGGAGCAGACGACGCAGGATACCTTCACGGTCGCGTGCGATTGGAGAACGCGAATTGCGTTTGTCAGCGACCGTGACGGCAACTCGGAGATCTACGTGATGAACCCGGACGGGTCGGGACAGGTCAATCTGACCAACCATCCGGACAACGATGGCGGTCCGGCCTGGTCGCCCGACGGCACCCGGATTGCCTTCAAAGGCACGCGCGACGGCAACTCGGAGATCTACGCGATGAACGCGGACGGCACGGGACAGGTGAACCTCACTAATCACTCGGAGCGTGATGCGTACCCGGCCTGGTCGCCCGACGGCAGCCGGATCGCCTTCACTGCCTATCGCGAAGACTCCGCCGGGGAGATCTACGTAATGAACGCGGATGGGACGGGACAGGTCAACCTGACCAACCAGTCCTGCGACGATCGGAACCCCTCCTGGTCGCCCGACGGCAGTCGGATCGCCTTTGTAAGCAACTGCCCCACAGACGCATATGACCACGGCGATTATGATATCTGGATGATGAACCCGGACGGGACTGGACAGGTCAACCTGGCCGACTGGGAGGGCGACTGGGATACCACGCCAGCCTGGTCTCCCGACGGTGCTCGGATCGCTTTTTCGCATGAGCGTGACGGCGCTTATGAAGATTCTGAGGTCTGCCTCATGAACGCTGATGGTACGGGATGGGTGAACCTGACCAACGACCACTCAACCTGGGATGCCACGCCAACTTGGTCTCCCGACGGCACAAGAATCGCTTTCCACAGCTTTGAGTATTACGGCCGTTCCATTTCTGATATATGGTTGATGAACGCGGATGGGACCGGACAGGTCAACGTGACGAACTTCCCGGCCAACGACCGCTCTCCGGCCTGGTCGCCCGATCTCTATTGAGTGTCTGACGCCAGGACGCAGTAGC
>JALGZO010000098.1 GCA_025774865.1 bacterium
CGCCCGGAACCGCTGCGGATGCCTCGTGGCGGCTATGCGACCTCGCACATCGTACAACAAGAAGCGGATTGTTTCCGGCGACGGAAGCGTGAAGTAGAAGACTGAGCCCCCGGTGCCGCGACGCGGGTTGGGTCGCGGGGCGGAAAGCAAAACCGATCCGAGAGTCGGTGGAAGAACGCCGGTGCCGGTAACCGGCGCGTCGGTCGCCAGCGCGATCACGTTGAGCTGGTTGATCAATCCCACCCACATCCAGCTCGCCCCGTCGCTCGAGGCGGCGACTTCGCCTTCCCGCGTGCTCGCGTAGAGAACGCCGGACTCGCCGAGCACCATCCCGGCCATGTGAACCTGCGCGAGCGTCCCCGCCGCCACCCATGACGACCCGGCGTCGGCACTGCTCCATACGTCGCCGGCTCCGGTCAGGACGAAGAGATCCGATCCGACCGCCTCGATCTCCACTCCGTCCGAGATGGGGATCGCGCCGTGCGCACGCCAGGTACTCCCCCCGTTCGCGCTGGCTCCAACGATTCCTGTCTCGGTGAGGGCGTAGAGGTTCCCTGCCGCGTCGTGCGTGATGCTGACGTGGTCCGGTGCCCTGAGCGTCACGAGCGGAGAGAAGGTGATCGCATCCGCCGACTCCCAGAGGGTTCCCGCGGCCGTGAGCAACAGCAAAGAGACGTTGGGACGGATCCGTACATCGACCGCGACGACGTCTGAGGCCGCCACAGCTCCGGCGGAAGTCCAACTCGTTCCCCCGTCTGCGGAGACGTATACCCCGCCGGCCCGGGAGACCAGAAGCAGCTCATTCCCGGAGATACCGCGCACGAGGCCCACCGCGTCCCGGACCGGGAGGGTGGATCGGACGTTCCAGCTCGCGCCGTCGTCGACCGACGCGAACAACTCGCCCGTGTCCACCAGGCCGAACAGGGTTTCGGCCCCGACGGGTGACGCGCCCACCGCGAACGCCGACGCCAGGGTGGTGAGCCGGCCGGCTCTCATCGGACGACGACCAGATTCTGCGACGTCACGTTTCCCGCCGCGCTCACGCGCAGGAAGTAGATCCCCGATGCGACGACGTTCCCCTGATCGTCCCGACCGTCCCACGTGGCGAAGTGCTGCCCGGCCGCCCACTCTCCCCGCGCGATCGTGCGCACGAGACGACCGGACACGTCGTGCAGAACGACCTCGGCCGAACCGAGCGCGCCTCCGAGCCCACCCAGCGTCGCGAAGGAGACCGTCAGCTCACCCCCGGAGTAGGGAAGCGGCCAGGCCGCGAGGGGGACCGAGGGTTCGAAGCGAACCTCGCCGAGCGGGTATCTGGCCTCCAAACCGTTGATCGCCGTCAGGCGGTAGCGGTGGCCGGGGGCCCCGCGCCGATCGACATACGACGTGTCGTTCGTCCGCGCCACGAGCGTTCGCCACGCATCTTCGGTCGGCCGAGCCTCGGTCGTCTTCTCCAGAACGTATCCGGACAGGATCCCGACGCCCGGACTCGTACTCCAGGTGAGAACGACCCCACCCGACGGCGCGGCCGCCGCCCGGAAGGAGAGCAGATCGATCGAGCTCTCGATCGTGAACAACGAATCCGACGTGTCGCTGCCGCCGAGGTCGAGTCGCGTGGGCGCCAGCTTGACCAGAGTGAACCGAGTCGGCAGATGCGGAACCAGCAGCGAGATCGCGTTGAAATCGCTCCCCCCGACTCCGCGTCTCAACGTTTCGTAGGTCGAACCGCCATCGACGGAAAGCCACACGTCCGCCGGTTCCGCGCCGTGCCACGAGATGACCTCCGTGGCGCCGACGTTCCAGAGCTCGCCGCCGTTCGGGTGATCGACGAAGTACCGGTTGAAATCGTAGAGGAACGCGCGTCCGGAGCCGCGGGCTCCGGCGATCACGTCGGGAAAGCCGTCGCGATTCGTGTCATCGGCCGTCGCCACGGCGTCGCCGAGAAGATCGGAGGCTTCTCCCGTGAGGAAGACATCCGTCAGGGCATCCGGCGTCGGTCCCCCGAAGTAGACGTAGGCCCGTCCCGCGTTCGCGCCGCCGGCGTCGTTTCGCGGCGCGCCCACGACGACGTCGGCGAAGCCGTCCCCGTTGAGATCCCCCGCCCCCGCGACTGCCTCCCCGAAGCCGTCGTCCGGCGCTTCTCCGGTCAGAGTCAGGTCCGACGTCGAATCCGGAGTCACTCCCCCGAAGAATACGGAAGCGGTTCCCGCCACGCCGAAGCCAGAGCTCGTTCCGACGATGACGTCGTCGAACCCGTCGCCGTTCACGTCGCCGGCCGACGACACGGAGTAACCGAGCAGGGCGCGCGTGACGTCATGGGTGAACACCCAGTCGGGGACGCCGTCCACTCCGGGCCCGCCAAAGAAGATGTAGATCCGGCCAGCGGCCTGCGCTCCCGCATCGCTCGTCGGGGCGCCAAGAACCACGTCGACGAAGCCGTCTCCGTTGAAATCGCCCGCCGGCGAGATCGACCAGCCGAACTGATCGCCGCTCTCCTCGCCGTCCATGACCACGTCGGGGATCGTGTCCGGCGTGGCCCCGCCGAAGAACACGTACGCGCGACCGGGGGGCAGGTGGAACGGCGCGGCCACGATCAGGTCCGAGTAGCCGTCCCCGTTCACGTCGGCGCCGCGACCGACGATGCCGAGATAGTCTTCGAATACCTCTCCCGTGCGAACCCAGTCCGCCGTCGTGTCGGGCGACGATCCCCCGAAGTAGAGATACAGACGTCCGGAGTCGACCCCGTTGCCGTTGTGGGCGGGCGCTCCGATGATCACGTCGTCGAACCCGTCTCCATTGACGTCGCCCGCACTCCCCACGCACCGGGTCAGACCGAACTCGTCGCCCGTGACCTCGCCCGTGAACACGAGATCGGCGACATCGTCGGCCGCGGGCCCGCCGAAGTAGAGGTACGCGCGGCCCTCCTGGTTCGGCCCGCCGTTCGGCGCCCCGACGATGACATCCGGAAATCCGTCCCCGTTCACGTCCCCCGCGGCGGCGACGGTCCCGTAGGAATCGCCCGGCACTTCGCCCGCGAGATCCATCTGCCGCCGGTAAGCGACCAGGGGAAGAGGCTCCCCGGCCGAGGTGGAGGCGCCCGCGGGCGGCACGGTCGGCCAGGCGACGATCGCGAGGCACATTCCGATCCCGAGGGCCGGAGATGCACTTCGAGGAGAACACGGCATCATGACTCACTCCGGTGCGGTGTCGAAATGGCCAGGGGGGCAGCGAGGCGTTCAAGCCATTGAGTCACATAACCTTAGGGGAGCCGAACTCCGGATTCAAGGGGTTCGCCCACCGCGGCTACGGAAT
>JALGZO010000099.1 GCA_025774865.1 bacterium
GTGTCGCTGTGGCGCGCGCAGGGGACTCCGGTCGGGTCGGAGCCGGTCTCGGCGAACCTCTCGTCCTCGGTGAACAACCTGGTGATCGCCGTCAGTCGCTACTCCGGCACCGACGTGTCCGCCCCCATCGTCGCGGCCGTGTCCGCGAACTCGAACGGCATCGGCGGGAGCTGTTCGGGCGGCAACGACGACGACACCTACTCCTTCGACGTGCCGGTGGGTCTCGAGGGCACGGTGGTGTACGCGGCCGTGTCTCATCGCCACTATTCCCATACCCCCGGCGAGGAGTTCACCGAGCGTGCGGCGGTTGCCCGAGGATCCTTGGGCGAAACAGCGTCCGTGTCCCTGGTGGATGCCGCGCCGTCTTCTCCAGCGGCGTTCTCGGTGACGGGGGACTTCAGCCGGGAGGTCGACTGGGCCGCGGTGGCCGTCGTGATTCGGCCGGGCGATCAGGAACCGTCGCTGGCCATCACGGCCACCGGGCTGGGGAGCGTCATCCTCGGCCCTCCGGGCGGAGTCTACCAGGAGGATGAGCGCGTCGCGCTCATCGCGAACCCGATTCCCGGGTGGCGCTTCGATCGGTGGGAAGGCGCCCTGTCCGGCTCGGCGAATCCCGACAGTGTGACGGTGATGCCCGGCGCCGGCGTGAACGCGGTCTTCACGGAGCTGCCTCGCCACGCGGTCTCGGTGAGTGCAGTCGGATCGGGAAACGTGATCCTCTCACCGCCCGGGGGCGAGTACTCAGAAGGCTCCATCGTGACGATCACCGCGCAACCGGCTCCTGGCTGGCGGTTCGAGGAGTGGGGCGGATCCATCTCCGGTTCTTCCAATCCCCGGGATCTGGCGATGCACTCGCCGCAGTCGATCACCGCCACGTTCGCCCCCGTCCCCGTGGGCGACGCCGCCTTCGAAGAGGCGCACACCGGAAGCTCGTCGGGCTCCGACAACGTGGCGACCTCCAGTGGTCTCGGGGATGGGGCCGGTGACCTCTATCTCGCCGCGATCTCGACGAGACCGATCGGATCGGTGACCTCGGTGTCGGGACTCGGGCTCGACTGGACGCCGGTGGAGGCGCAGTGCGCTGGCCGCAGCCAAGCGGGGATCGCGGTGTGGAAGGCGCAAGGAGCGACGAGCGGTTCCGGACCGGTCACCGCCGCGCTCGCTCAGGTCGCGGAGCACGCGACGATCGCGGTCATCCGATACTCCGGGGTGGATCTCGCGGACCCGGTGGGAGCGGTGGTCTCCGCCAACACGAACGGCGCGGGCGGCTCCTGCTCCGGCGGCAACGACGACACCGCCTATTCCTTCGATCTCGCGGCGGGAGAGGGCGCGATCGTCTTCGGCGCGATCGCCCATCGACATCGCCTTCACTCGGAGGGTCCCGGTTTCACCGAGCGCGCCGAGATCCACGAGGGGACCTTGGGCAACACCGTGTCGGTTTCGATCGTGGACCGGAAAGTGGAGTCGTCCGGCAACGTGACCGTGAGCGGCTCGTTCAGCGGTGACGTCGACTGGGCCGGAATCGCCGTGGAAGTTCGCCCCGGAACAGGTTCGTCGAACGGACTCGTGCTACAGACCGTCACGTCGGGACTCGGAACCGTGCTGGTGGATCCGCCGGCCGCGCTCCACCCCGAGGGGGCGACCGTCACGTTGACGGCAGTGCCTCACGGAGGCTGGGAGTTCGAAGGGTGGTCCGAAGGGCTCAGCGGCACGGACAACCCGGACACGCTCACCCTCGTCGGGGACACGGAGGTCGCGGCGCAGTTCGTTCGATCCGATATCATCACGCTCCGCCGCCACCCCGTCGGCGCCGGGAACGTGATCTTCGACCCTCCCGGGGAGAGCCACGCCGCGGGTACGTCGGTGACTATCGCGGCGCTTCCGCATCCGGACTGGACCTTCAGCCACTGGCGAGGCGCGGCCACCGGCGCGGGCAACCCCGAGACGATCACGTTCACGAAGGACGACGACATCGTCGCCTACTTCCGGTACGTCGGTGAGACATCGTCGGGGCTCTGGACTTCGCCCGCGGAGCTGGTCGCGCGCCCCTTGTCCGGTCCGGCGTGGGACGCATTGACTGCCGCCGCGGATGCCGGCTTCAACCCACCCGATCTGGACCGGACGAGCTCCGACAACGTCGAATGTCTCGCCGCGGCCATCCTCTACGCTCGCACGAACATCGACTCGTACCGGAACCGGGTCGTCAAGGCGTGCTCCACGCTCGCCGCGTCCGGGTACCCGGGCGACGAGACGTTGGCCTGGGCCCGTGAGGTCGGTGCCTACGCGCTCGCCGCCGACCTCGTGGGATACCGCACGCCGGAACTCGAGGAATGGTTCGAGAACATCGCGGAGACGTGGGAGGCCGGGGACGGTCGGACGGTGATCGAGATGTTCCACGAGCGTCCCAACAACTGGGGCATGCAGGCGTTCGGCATGCTGGCGGCGGTCTACGGGTATCTCGGTGATTCGACCCGCCTCAACGGGATCCGCAACGATTGGCTTCGCGGCGTCTGCGGACCGGACCCGGGATACGACTGGGGCGACCGGTCGTGGCACACGGATCCCGCGAATCCGCGCCTGATCAACCCGCCTGGCTCGACGAAGGGTGGTGTGGATCTCGACGGCGCTTTGCCCGACGATCTCCGACGCGGCGGTCCGTTCTCGAATCCACCGCTCGAGACGGGGTATCCGTGGGGAGCGCTCCAGGGGATGGTCATGGCGGCGCGCGTCTTCGAGCGATACGACCCCTATCTCTCCATTTGGCACGCCGGGGACGACGCGATCCTTCGCGCCGCGAATCTCCTTCACGTCGTATGGGAGGCCGAGTACGGAGGATGGGCGGCCGAAGGCGACGACACGTGGCTGCTCCACTTCCTCGACGACGCCTACTCCACGAGCTGGGCGACCGGCGACGGGGGCGAGTGGGGCGCCGGCAAGAACGCGGGCTGGGCCTACGTTCTGCTTCCGCCCTCGGAGGAGACCGGGGCTCCCCTGACGATCACGCCGTCAATCGGCGGGCGGCTTCACCAGAACTTTCCGAACCCGTTCGGCCCCGCCACCAGCGTCCGCTATTCGCTCGCGCTCCCCGCCCGGGTCGAGCTCGCCGTCTACGACATCGCGGGCCGGCTCGTGGCCACTCTCGTCGACGACCTTCGGGCGCCGGGCTCCCATACCGTGCGCTGGGCGGGGGTCGACTCGCGCGGGCGACCGGTGGCGAGCGGCGTGTACTGGGTGCGCCTCCGCACGGGAGCGCACGAGGAAGCGATCAAGCTCACCGTTCTGCGGTGAG
>JALGZO010000100.1 GCA_025774865.1 bacterium
GGATGCCCGCCGGAACCTCGAGATCGCCGTGCAGCGACTGGAGGAACAGCAGCAACAGCCGCAGGATCAGCAGCAACAGAACGACCAGGAGAACCAGGACGACCAGCAGCAGCAACCGCAGCCGCAGGATCAATCGAACGAGGACGAACAGTCGCAGCCGGAGAACAACGAGTCGCCCCAGGACCAGGAGGAACAGCCCGGCCCGGAGCAGCGCCCGCCGGAGGAGCGTCTCACTCGGGAAGACGCCGAACGCCTGCTGAACGCGGTCGAATCGGACGAGCTCAAGGTCCTGCAGCAATTGCTCGAGCAAGAGGAACAGTCGGGAGGGGTGTCGCTTGACTGGTAGCCGAGTGGTGACCGGGCCGGTCCTCGCTCTCGCGATGGGTTCGGCAGTCGGGTTGACGGGAGCAGCGCCCGCGTCGGCGTACGAAGTGGTGATGTCGCTGTCGCGGCCGCAGGTGTCCGTCGGTGAGCAGTTCACGCTGACGGTCGAAGTTCGACACGACGGCGTCGGCTCGGTTCCGGAACCGGAACTTCCCGAAGTAGAGAACGTACGTCTCGTGAACTCCTATTCGTCGCGCAATTTCTCGTACGTCAACGGCAAGATGACCGCGAGTCTCGCGCTGCAGTACGTGATGGTGGCGGACGAGCCCGGCACGTACACCCTCGGCCCGGCGCTGGCCGGCAAGGGTGACAAACTGGTGGCGAGCGACCCGGTGAAGATCGAGGTGGTGCCGGCGGGTTCGTCGGCGTCGGTGCCGAAGCGATTCGGCGACGGGGAACGGGCCGATTCTTCCGTGGGGAAGGACCTGATCGTGCTCGCGAAGGTCGACGACTCCGAGCCGTGGGTGGGCCAGCAAATCACGTACACGTTCACGTTCCTGAGACGTGTTCGCATCCTCGAAGGGACGCGCTACTCGCCGCCCGCGACCGTAGGTTTCTGGTCGGAGGAGCTCGATACCACGGAGCCGCGCGAGGTCATGGTGGAGGGGCAGCGCTACATAGCGGAGCGCGTGCGGACGGCGCTCTTTCCGACGGGAGAGGGTCAGTTCACCATCGACGAGGCCGTGCTGCAGACCGCGGTCGAGGATCGACGAGGGCGCCGCCGCCGCGACCCCTTCGACATATTCAATTCCGATCCCTTCGACTTCTTCCGATCTGGCCGCGAGGTTCGACTCACGACCGACCCCATCACGGTGCACGTGCGGTCGCTCCCCGAGAAGGGCAAGCCCGCCGGATTCTCGGGTGCGGTGGGACGGTTCCATCTGAAGGCGTCGGTCGACCGCCAGGAAGTGAAGGCGGGTGAACCGGTGAGCCTGAAGGTCGTGCTCGGGGGCGAGGGGAACGTCAAGGTGATCCCGGCCCCGGATCTCGTGAGCTTCGAGGACTTCAAGATCTACGAATCCGAGTCGGCCGAGTCGACGTTCGTGAGAGGCGACAAGATCGTCGGCCACAAGACGTGGGAGTACGTGCTCGTGCCGACATCCGGGGGAACGATCGAAATACCCCCGATCCGCATATCCGCGTTCGATCCTTCCTCCGCGAGCTACGTCGTCCATTCGACGAAGGCGATCCCGTTGACCGTGGAGGCGACGGACCTGGACGAGGCGCTCGCCCTGGGCGGCGATCTGCAGATCGCGAAGGAGCGAGTGCGGCTCCGGCAGCGCGACATCCGGTATGTGAAGCCGTTGCCGAGCTCGCTCCGGTCGGAAGGGACGTCGCCGTACGCGCGACCGTGGTTCCTCGCGGCGCACTTCGTGCCGCTGGTGGCGGTGGCGGGATCGGTGGCTTACCGGCGGCACCGGGACAAGCTCCGGAGCGACGTCCGTTACGCTCGGCGTCGGGGGGCGGCGCGGCTGGCGGCCAGACGAATGCACTCGGCCGGAGAGTCGCTGGCGCGCGGTGAGGTCGAGGCGTTCTACGGTGAGCTTTCGGCCGCGCTCCGCGGGTACGTCGCCGATCGGCTGCATCTCGCCGCGGCGAACTTGGAGGAGGACGTGGTTCGCTCGGAACTCGACCAGCTCGGGCTTCCGGCCGAAGACGTCGCGGAGTTCTTCGAGATCCTGACGACATGCGACTCCGCCCGGTTCTCGCCGCTCGGGCTCGATCCGGATCGCGCCGCCGAGGTGGCGGGCCGAGCGCGGGACTGGGTCACGAGGGGGGAGAGGAAATGAGGTCCGCCTTCCTCTGGAGTTCGCTCGGCGCGATCGTCGTGCTCGTCGCCGCATCGACCCCGGCGCGTGCCGCGTCCGAGTCCGCGCACAGCCTCTACGAACGGGGCCTGTCTCTGTACGGGGACGGCAACTACGAAGGAGCGGTGGACGCTTTCTCCGAGGTTCTCGCGGCGGGCGTGGACGACGCGGCCGTCCACTACAACCTCGCGAACTCCTACTTCAAGTCGGGCCGGCTCGGGTTCGCGATCTACCATTATCGTCGGGCCCACGCGCTCGCGCCGCGTGACCATGACATCGCAGCGAACCTCGAGTACGCTCGGTTCCTCGCCCTCGACTCGGTCGAAGAGGAGGGGGCTCGGACCGACCTTCGGGTCGAGGGCTGGCTGGACCGGATCACGTCTGAGGAGGTTTTCCGGATCTCGGTGGCCCTCTGGATCCTCGCGGCCGCGGCGGCTATTTTTTGGCAGATTCTGGCTCAAGGTGGGCTGTTTTGGCGCCGATCGGTCATGGTGTTGGCGATTCTGTGGGCGATATCTTTCGCCGGCGCCTGGGCGGTGGACCACCGAGCGTCTCGCAGCAACGAGGCGGTCGTGCTTCCCCGCGAAGCCGAGGTTCGGAGCGGTCCGGGAGACGCCTTCGGTACAGCCTTCGTCCTGCACGAAGGGGCGGAAGTGGTGGTCGAAGGGGAACGCGGATCGTGGACCGAGATCTCGCTCCCGGGCGAGTTGCGCGGGTGGATTTCGTCCGACTGGATCGCAAGGCTCTGAACCCCCCTCTTTGGAGAGGTCCGATGAGACTCGATGGAAGACTCCTTTCGGTGGCGCTTGCAGTGCTCGTCCTCGTCGCCGGCGTCGCGATAGCGGAAGAGCCGGTGAAGGAAGAAGCAGCCCCGGCGGAGAAGCAGTCCGAGGAAATGGCCGAGGCGGAGGCCGCCGAGACGGCCGAGGCCCGAGTCCGATGAGGCCGAGCCATCCGAGGAGATGACCGAGGCGAAGGCCGCCGAGCCCGCGAAGGCGAAGACCGCCAAGGCGAAGACGGCCAAGCCGGCCGAAAAGAAGATGTCCAAAGCGTCGGCGAAGGGTATGGCGGTCTCCCAGATCGCCATCTGCGAATCCGTGCAGGAGCGCGTCCCCGTCGGGGAATCGGACTCCTTCCCGACCGAGGTCGGCCAGCTGTGGTGCTTCACGCGGGTCCAGAACGCGGACCCCCCCACGCAGATCTTCCACCGCTGGTACATCGGTGAGCAGCTCGTGCAAGAGATCGCGATCAACGTGAAGGGCAACCACTGGCGCTGCTGGAGCTCGAAGACGATCGATCCGAGCTGGACAGGCGATTGCCGGGTGGAGATCCTCACGGAAGAGGGAGACGTGATCAGCACGAAGTCGTTCGTGCTGGGAGGCTGATCGAAAGGAGCCTGATTGGCGCGGGGCCGCATCGGGGTACTAGGGGGCAGCGGGCTCTACGAAATGGAGGGGTTCGAGGACCGGAAGGAAGAGGTCCTCGAAACCCCCTTCGGATCTCCGTCCGACGCGTTCGTCACCGGAACGCTGGAAGGGCGCGAGGTCGTTTTTTTGTCTCGGCATGGGCGGGGCCACCGCCTGAGTCCGTCGGAGATCAACTACCGCGCGAACGTCTGGGGGATGAAGAAGCTCGGGGTCGAGTTTCTCGTCGCGATCTCTGCTTGCGGCAGCCTCAAGGAGGGAATCGCCCCCGGCGACTTCGTCGTCATCGACCAGCTCATCGATCGAACGAAGAGTCGTGACGCGACGTTCTTCGAGGACGGCATCGTCGCGCACATCATGTTCGCGGACCCCATCACGGCCGAGCTCGCGGGGCCGCTCGCCGACGCGGCCGAGAAGGCCGGGACGAAGGTCCACCGCGGCGGCACCTACGTCTGCATGGAAGGCCCGGCGTTCTCCACTCGGGCCGAGAGCCAGCTCTACCGGAGCTGGGGCGCGGACGTCATCGGGATGACGAATCTCACGGAGGCGAAGCTCGCCCGGGAGGCGGAGCTCGCCTTCGCGACGCTCGCACTCGCCACGGACTACGATTGCTGGCACGAAGAGCACGGCGACGTCAGGGTGGACGAGGTTCTCCGCGTCTTGCGGGAGAACGTCGCGAACGCGAAGGCGACCGTGCACAATCTCTGCCGCGATCTTCCCGACGATCTCGAGAGTCCGCACCGGGGCAGCTTGAGATCCGCGCTGCTCACCGCGCCGGACGCGGTGACGGAGGCGACCCGGCAGCGCCTGGAGCTTCTGGTCGGCCCGTATCTGTAGCGCAGCGAGAGCGGTGAAGCTCACGGTTCAAGTGGGGGCCTACCGCCGCAGGATGAGCTTGCGCAGGCGCGTCTCGGGTCCCGCCTCGAGACGCAGGAAGTACACCCCGGATCCGACCTGGGCGCCCGAGTCGTTGCGGCCATTCCAGCGGACCAGCTGGGCGCCGGCCGGCCGACCTCCGTTCACGAGCCGGCGAACCACGCGTCCTGCGGCGTCGTAGATGACGATCTCGACGAGAGTCGGCGTCGGGAGAACGTACTCGAGGGTCGTCTGCGTTCGGAACGGGTTCGGACGGTTCGGCGCCAGCGAGAGCCGTCGGCCGCGGGTGCCGGCTCCCGGCTCCGACGATGCGACGGCGCTCGAGCCCGGACGCAGTTCGAACGCGGCGACGGCGTAGTCCACGTCGCCGTCGAACTCCCCGGCGACCTGGAGGCTCGTCGCGGATTCGAGCCTCTGATCCATCGTCGCCACCGATGCCGCGGTTCCGGCTCCACCACTATGGTGCTCGACGTGCTCCGTCCATCCGGCGCCGGGGATGTGACTCGCGTCCCGCATGGCGGCCGCGGCGAACACGACGGCGCTTTCCACGGTGGTGGTCAGGCCGAGCGAGTACTGCCGGTTGTCGGTTCCGCCGCTGCAGGATCCGAACTCGCCCGTCGTGTTCCCCGAGACGATTGCGCCGATCGGGTCGTCCGTGCGCACGCCCGAGTATCGCGTCACTGCGATCACCGCGTTGCTCGGATCGGCGGGAAACGTGGCCGAGACCGGTCCGTCTCCGGTGGGAGTCCCGGTGCCCTTCCACACGTCGAGACCCGTCTGGTTCCGGGCGCCGCACTGTGAGATCACGAGGGTCCATTCGAGGCTGAGTCCGGCGACCTCCGTCGACGGGAGGTGCGGCTTGGAACTGACTGCGGCGATGTAGAAATCCCCGGCGCGGGCGGTGAGTTCGGCGTCGGTCGTGACCACGTCCGAGGCGGAACCACCGGTCTCGGTCTCCTCCAGCACGATGGTGCCCGGCTCGACGCCTTCGCCCGCGAGGGGCACGTCGAGCAGCGGCTGGCCGGGGTCGTTGCTCGCGATCCGGAAAACCGTGCCGACGGACCCCGGAGCCGCCGGGGTGAACGCGATCGTCACGTCGTGAACCTCACCGGGGCCCAGTGCGAACGGCGCACCACCCGCGTCGATCGAGAACGAGGCGGGGATCCCGCCTTCGAGGATTGCCGAGATGACATCCAAGCTCGCGGACCCGTCGTTCCGGATCTCGAACGTCTGTGACGCACTTCGCCCCAGGACCACGGGCCCGTAGTCGTGGGTGGAAGGGGTCGTCGCGATGTCGGGCTGGGGCACCGCGACTCCGGTCCCGCTGAGCGGAACGTCCAGGAGTCCCCCGGCGGGATCGTCGCTCGTCATGCGCAGGCTGGTGACCTTGACCCCCTGACCGCGGGGCGCGAAGGACACGATGACATCGTGAGTCTCCCCGGGCACGAGCGCGAAGGGAGTGCTGCCCGAATCGATCACGAAATCCCCGGCGTCACCTCCCACCAGCGTGGCTCCGTCGACGGTGAAGACCGTCGGTCCCTGATTGCCTACCAGGAGCGTGCAAGGGGCACTCATCCCGTATTCCGGCACGTCACCGAAGTCGTGGGACGCGGGCACCACGACGATGGAGGGCCAGGTGGCCGTGGCCGGGAGCAGCTCGAGCGCCACGAGCGACCAGTCCACGGCTTGGTCGAACGACCCATTCACCTCCACCGTGGCCGGGATGGCCGCCGTGCGGTCCTGGACCGCGATCCCCGCCGCCGTGCCGCCGTTTCCGTCGGAGAAGTCGAGACGCTCCGTGTATCCCGCGCCCGGAGTGTGCGTTTGCCTTCGTAGTCCGACCGCGCTGTAGACCACGGCCCCATCACTGTTGGTATCGAT
>JALGZO010000101.1 GCA_025774865.1 bacterium
CCTCGTAGGTGTCGTAGAGCGGGACGGTCTCGTTGACGGCGTTGGCGATGTCCGTGGGGGTCACCTCCCGCCGGAGCTCCTCCGGCGCGGCCGCTTCGACGAGATCTTCTTCGTCGATCTGCCGACGGCAAACGAGCGCGCCGAGATCCTGGCCATCCACCTCCAGAAGCGCGGCCGCGACCCGCTGCAGTTCCCGCTCGAGGACCTCGCCGAGCAGGCGAGCCGCCTCACCGGCGCCGAGCTCGAGCAAGCCGTGACCGCCGCCCTCTACACGGCTTTCGCGGACCGGCGGGAGGTGACCCCCACGGACATCGCCAACGCCGTCAACGAGACCGTCCCGCTCTACGACACCTACGAGGAGCGGATCAAGGAGCTCCGCGACTGGGGCCGCGGGCGCACGCGCCCGGCGTCCATCGACGCCAAGATGGTCGATTTCTTCGCCGGGGATTGAAGGACTCGGCGCGCGGGGCGCGGTACTATTCCTCCGCCATGGAAGATCGCTCGATCGTTCAGGAGCGCACCCAGAACCTCTGGGGGAGCTTCGCCCGCAAATTCGAACCGGTCCTCCAGGCGACCGAGCTCGAGCCGACACCCTCGGTGGACGTCCTCCGGATCGGCGGGCTCGCCGTCGCCAAGGAGGAGATCCTCACCTACGCCTGCGCGGCCACGAGCCCCGAGGTCTACGGCCGTTGGGGCACGTACCCGCCGTCCGGCCTGCTCTTGATCGGCCAGCACGGCGTCGGCAAGCGCCTCCTGGCCCGGGCCCTCGCCACCCAGACCGGCACCTCCTTCCTGATCGTGAACATCCCGCGCCTGGTGCTCGAGGTCATCCACCGCGGCGGCAACGTCGGCGACCTGGTCAAGGACTGGTCGCAAGCGCTCGCCGAGGTCCCCCCGCTCACGGTCCTCTTCAACGAGCTCGAGTTCTCCCAGGCGCAGGAGATCGGCACGCGCCGCCCCGACCTGCCCGTGGGCCCGGTCATGGACTTCCTCCTCGACGTCATCGATCGCACCATCGCCGCGGAGAACCACCTCGTGGTGGGCTCGACGAACCACCCCGCGACGCTGCGCCAGGCATTCACGCAGCCGGGCCGCTTCGAGCGCGTGGTCGAGGTGAATCCGATCTACCCCGACGACATCATCGAGGCGCTGCGAATCCACTCGGAGGACTCGGAGAAGCGCGCCGGGCACCCGCTGTTCGAAGGCGTCGACTGGCACGCGGTGGTCCAGAAGCACCGCGACTCCGCGACGGGCGACTGGATCCGCATTATGCACGCGGTGCTGCGGCGCAAGGCTCGTTGCGAGGCGGCGGGTGAGACCGTCACCCCCGTGAGCACCCAGGACCTTCAAGAGGAGGTCGAACGCTTCCGCCAGGCCAGCGTACGACTCGCCGTCACCGAAGGCGGGAACTACGTCTGACGATGGGAACCTGGATCGTCACCGGTGGAGCCGGCTTCATCGGCTCCAACTTCGTGCGACTGGCGCTGGCGAAGACCGATGCCCACATCGTCGTCGTCGACCTGCTCACCTACGCGGGCAATCCCGAGAGCCTCGCGGACGTCTCGGAGAACCCGCGCTTCCGGTTCGTGAAGGCGGACATCGCCGACCGCGAAGTCGTCGACCAGATCTTCCGCGAGCACCAGCCGGCTGCCGTGCTGAACTTCGCAGCCGAGACCCACGTCGATCGCTCCATCGACGGCCCGGCCGCGTTCATACAGACCAACCTGGTGGGGACCTTCGAGCTCCTCGACGCCGCCCGCCGGATGCTGGCGGCCGGTCCGCCAGCCGAGCGCGAGCGCTTCCGCTTTCTCCACGTCTCCACGGACGAGGTCTACGGATCGCTGGGGCCGTCCGGGGCATTCGAGGAGACCACCCCCTACGACCCCAGCTCGCCCTACTCCGCCTCGAAGGCCGGAGCCGACCACCTCGTGCGCGCCTACCGCGCGACGTACGGCCTGCCGACGCTGCTCACGAACTGCTCGAACAACTACGGCCCCTATCAGTTCCCGGAGAAGCTGCTGCCGCTCATGATCCTGAACGCCGTCGAGGGCAGAGCGCTCCCGATCTACGGCGACGGCGGAAACATCCGCGACTGGCTCTACGTCGAGGATCACTGCGCGGGCATCCTGCTGGTGCTGCAGCGCGGTCGGGTCGGCGAGAAGTACAACATCGGCGGCGGCAACGAGCGCACCAACCTCGAGATGGTCGACGCCCTGTGTACCGCGCTCGAGCGGTTCCGCCCGGCGGCAGACAACCCCGCGCTCGCCGCAGCGGGCGTCTCGAGCTACGGCGAGCTCAAGACCTTCGTCGAGGACCGCCCGGGGCACGACCGGCGCTACGCGATCAACGCGGAGAAGATCCGCAGAGAGCTCGGCTGGCGACCGGGCCACGACCTCGACGCCGGCCTGACGGCCACCGTCCAGTGGTATCTGGAAAATCGCGCGTGGTGCGAATCCGTCCAGTCCGGGAGCTACCGGCGCGAGCGCCTGGGTCTGTCGTCGCCCGACGCCCCGTAGGATCGGCGTCGCCGGACGAGGCGTCCCGGAATCGGGACATCGCAGATTCGAGACCGTGTGCATCCGCCCACGGGCAGCTCATCCTGCACGAGTCCTGCCTACACACGAGTTCCCCAGAGAGACCGGCCACTCGTAGGTGCGCCTGCCGTCACGCGGGGCGGCGGCGGATGCGCAGCATGCCGGCGGGCTGCCGCCTTCCTTCCTCTTCGCTTCCGCCGGCAATCCCGCTTCGAGGACGGGCCGGCGTTCTCCCGATCTCCTTTGCCCCGATTCAACTAACTGTTTTTCCTCGCTAATTCAGATTCTCCGCCACTTGGCACGAGCCTTGATAGGGATGCCGTGCGAGGACGCCAGAATTCGATCGAGGCAATGATGAAGCGAGAGCACACGGTTCTCTTCGTAGACGACGAGGTCAACATCCTGAAGGCGCTCAAGCGCCTTCTCCGCAGCGAGGACATGAACGTGGTCTGCGCCACGCGCGGAAGCGAAGCGCTCGAGGTCCTCGAGAAGGTGCCCGCCCAGGTGGTGGTGACCGACCAGCGCATGCCGGAGATGTCCGGCGTCGATCTCCTTTCACACGTGCGCGAACGCTACCCGAACATCGTCCGGATGATGCTCACAGGGTACACGGAAATGACCATCGCGGTGGAGGCGATCAACCGCGGCGAGATCTATCGCCTCATCACCAAGCCGTGGAACGACGACGAGCTGCGGGCGACGATCCGCCAGGCCTTCGAGCAGAGCGACCTCAAGGACGAGATCTGCAAGGTGCGCGAGCGCACCAAGCAGCTCGCGGCCAAGCACCACGAGCTGCGCACCGCGTACGTGCAGACGGTCGGGGCTCTCGCCGAAGCCGTCGACGCCAAGGACGCCTACACCCGCGGTCACTCCGAGCGCGTCGGCGTGTACGCTTCGAAGATCGCGCGCGAAATGGGATTCGCGAAGGAGTTCATCGAGCGGGTCTACATCGCTGGGTTGCTCCACGATGTCGGCAAGATCGGCGTGCCCGACCGCGTCATCCTGAAGCCCGCGCGCCTCGACGCGGAGGAGTACAGGATCATCATGCAGCATCCGGAGATCGGCGCGAAGATCCTGGAGCCCGTCTCCTTCCTCGCCGAGGTCGTCCCCTGCGTGCGCCACCACCACGAGGGGTTCGACGGCTGTAGCCGCGGCTATCCCGACCAGATCGCCGGAGACGAGATCCCCTTGCCGTCGCGGATCATCCTGGTGGGCGACACCGTCGAGGCGATGACGAGCGACCGCCCCTACCGCAAGGCCATGAGCCTCGACGCGGTCGTTGCCGAGCTGACCAAGTATGCGGGAAGCCAGTTCGACCCGGTGTGCGTCGACGCATTCCTGCGCGTTCTCGACCGCGAAGGGGAGAGCTTCATCCGGAAGGACCAGAAGTTCGACATCTACGAGTTCATCGAGGGGTAACCGTGGACGATTCCGGAGAACCGGGGCGCGGCTCCCGCGCCCTCGCCGCCTTGGGGTTCGATCCGAACTCCGTGCTCGCAAGGGAGCCGGGAGTCCTGCTCGACCCGCGTTTCCTGGGCGCGATGCATGCGGAGCTCGAAGA
>JALGZO010000102.1 GCA_025774865.1 bacterium
GGGTCCTGTCCCACCCCCCAGATGACCGGAATGGGCGTGCCCGACTGCACGTCCAGCATGTCGAAGACATAGGCTCCCGTTCCCGGATCCTGCGCGCGCGCCAGCGTGAAGGTGGACGTCCCGTCACCGTTCACGACGTGATCGTCGAGCGTGATCGAGGGCGTCATGCCGGTCCCTTCGGAATGCTGCCCCAGGGTCCGCTCTTCCACCGCGGGCGCGGGGGTGGTCACGATCGCGTAAGTCCCGTCCATCTCGGTGGTCGCCGGATCATTAAAAAACCAGACGCCCGTGGGTCCGGTGAGGATGAACTCGATCTCCCCCGCCGTATCGTCGATCGTGATCTGCGCCGTGTACGAGCTCGACGGCTGCAGGTCCGCCGTGGCCACCCAGATGTCGGCGGCCGCCGGAGCCGCGACGGTCGGGGCGCCGGCCAGGAAGAGGGCGTGCCATCTCATCGGGATTGCATGGCGGTCGCGCGCGGCCGCTCCACGGCATCGGCCAGCACGCGGAGCCAGCGGCGGAGCTGGGTGAAGATGAGGAACTCCTCCAGGACCCGGCGCTGAGCGTTTCGGCCCCACTCCGTCCGCTGGTTTGCGTTCGACAACATCTCGTCGAGCAGGGTCGCGAGGACGTCCGGATCCTCGGGCGCCGGATTGATGCGACCGTCGACGCCGTCACGGACTTGCTGGCGCAGTCCGCAGGCGTTCGACACGAGAACCGGGTGGGCCTTCCACATACCCTCGGTCGCGGTGAGCCCGAAGCCCTCGCGGATCGAGTTCTGCACCAGCACCGTGGACGAGAGCTGGAGCGTGTTGACCATCAGGGCGTTCTCCTTGAGAGAGGCCATGGGGAGTGACAGGAGAACGACGTCCCTCTGCAATTCGGGCGAGAGCGCACGGTAGTGGTCACTCAGCTGTCGTAGCACTTCGACTGCTTCCGGATCGTCTTGCACCGACTCCGGATCCGGCCCGGCCAGGACAAGGCGCGCGAGCTTCAACCGGCGTCGGTGACGCCCCGATTCCTTCGGCCTGCGCACCCGGCCGCTCTTCAGGCGGGCGAATGCCTCAAGGAGCGGCGCGAAGCCCTTGAGATGATCCCAGCGGGAGATCTGGGTCACCGTCGGACGAAACACGATCCCGATGTCGCCGCCGGCGTCGGCCGGCACGAACACTCCGCTCGGATGGAGTCGCCGCGCGCTGTGCGCAAATCGCGGGGTCAGGACCGGCTCGTACTCGGGAATCAGACCCGAATTGCACAGGATACCCGCGAACTTGTGCACGTTGAGTGAGCGGTTCTTGTGACTCAGCGGATCCAGTGCCGGGTGGATGATCGACGCCTTCTCGGCGAGATACCGCGGAATGTAATCGGGAGCAGAAAAGACGACGCGTTCGTAGGGGGCCGCGTAGGGCTCGAGGAAGTTCCACGCCGCCCGTGTCGCCGGCACGCGCTCATCGAGGCCGATATGGCATCGCCAGATCGCGCAGATGTCCTTCGCCTGTTCGAGATAGCTGATCATCGGCATCGGCTGAGGATCGTGCACGACGACCAGGTCGCGGGGCCCGAGCCACGACTCGAATTCCGCGGCGTTCCGGCGGTTGACTTCCTCGTAGACGGCGCGCTCGGACGGGCTGATCTCGGGCTCGCCGGCGCCGTGGATGAGATTGTGCAACCGCTTCGTGAAATGAAAGAACTCTGGCTTGTCGGACCCGATGACCACCCATTCGGTGGACAGACCGAGCTCGCGGAGCAGTGCGACCATCATCGGCAACATCTCGGCGACTCCCCCGCCTTGGGCCGTCGAGTTGATCATCCAGAGCTTGCGACCTTGGAGAGCCGGGAGCAGCTTCGCGGCGTCTTCTTCCAGCGCGAGAACCGCCGGGACCAGGTGTGCGTACGCCGAGTACCGGGATAGCGAGGCCGGGCGAACATCGACTGGTTGAATCAAGCGACCGCTCCTCGGGTTCGTTCAGAGGGGAGAGTGATCCTGAATCGAGCTCAGATGTTCCACCAGGTCATTGATCTGCCGCTCGGCCACCGTTCGATCGGCCTCCGAATCGGATTCTGGGTTCGGACGCAGGGATCGTCCCCACACCGGCATGACGCGAGTTCCGTGAGCCTCGACATCGTCGGTCCCATCGATCTTCGCCCGGACGACCGCGCGAGGAAACGTGCCCCCATTGCCGGCGGAGATCCGAGTGAGGTCCGGTGTCTCTATCCTGAGCAGGTGGGAGAGCGAACCGCCGCCGCGGGCGTCGACCCCGTGACAACTCGCACACAGATCCTCGAAGAGGCGCTGCCCCATGATCTGTGGGGTGATCGCGCCGGCCGGAGCTCCGCCCACCGGGTCGATGGGAACCGGGGACGGACTGCAGGCGCTGATCAGCGCTGGCGTCAGGGCGGTCAGCGGAATCCACGTCTTGGTCACCGACACCTCCCGGGCTCCGAGCGACGGGCGAAGATCGCATCGGACCGAGCCAGAGGCTACGGCAAAGAATCGGCGCCGCCCGCCTATTTCATGACCGTCATCTTGCGCGTCATCGTGCGGTCATCCGCCACCAGACGGTAGAAGTAGACGCCCGCGGCCACGCGCTGGCCGGTCCCGTCCCGGCCGTCCCATTTGACCGTGTGCCGACCGGCCGGCGTCACGCCGGTCGCGAGGCGCCTGACCGACTGCCCGGCCACGTTGTACACCGTGAGCTCCACGGCGCTGCGCCCCGGAACCGAGTAGGTGATCTCGGTCTCCGGCCGGAACGGATTCGGCTGATTCTGCTCGAGCCCGAACACGACCGACGCCGCCGGACCCACCTCAGGAGCGTCCGTCACGATTCCGTTCGCGAGGATACGAAGGTCGTCGACGCCCGCCTCGACGGTCGACGGGTCCAGCGGGCCGTCCCGCGCGACGAATCGAACCATCACCTGATCGGCCACACCGAACAGAGCGTCGACGTCGATCCGGTGATCCGTCCACTCGAGGCTCGCGTCAGTCGCGGTCTCGACGTTCGTCCAGGTCGATCCCCCGTCGTTCGAAACGTCGACCGACCAAGGATCCTCGTCGCCGGAGAACCAGCGAGCGTACTTGATGACCACGTTCGTGGCCCCGGTAAACGGATACACGGGCGACTTCAAGCGGGTCACGCCGTCGTCCACGTCGTTGCAGCTCGTCGTGCAACCGCCCTTGCAGTTCGGGCCGTCGCACTGACCCGTCACCCAGCACAGGACACCGGATCCCGGCGTGGCGTCGTCTTCCGGCTGGGCCGACGTTCCGATCGGGTCGA
>JALGZO010000103.1 GCA_025774865.1 bacterium
CACCATCCGATGACCGCGCCGGTGACAGCCGACTGCACGGTCGTGACCAACGGGTCCACGACAGAGGCGGTCAGGTTGAGGATCTCGGCCGTCGCGAGCATGGTGAAGTCGACGGAGACGGCCATGAGCAGACCCACGACCGCGGCGGTCTTCATGGCGGGGATCGCTCCAGTCGCGCCGGACCACACTCCGATGACCAGGGTCAGCAGCGTGGCGTATGCGAGGTGACCGACGATCAGAGCCCAGAACGGGTCAGGCGTCTCCTTCATGACGTCGGTAATCACGTTGGCCTGGAAGAAGTCCATAAGGAGCACTCCCCAGAGGACGAACCCCAACACGAAGAGGGAGACGGCGCCGAGCAAGGCGGCCACAACGAAGCGGGTGTTCATGGCGGACTCCTGCGGTGAGGGCGATCCTGACGTCGGTGCGACGAGGATTCTTCGGCCAGTCCCAGCGCGCAAGGCTAACGTCGGTCCTGCACCACCTCCTCCGTGGAAGCCTGGTACAGACGCAGCGCTTCCTCGAAGGTGGCGAGTACCTCCTCCTTGGAGCCCCCTTCGGGGGGTCATTAACCTCCTATCCGTACCGGATCTGGCCGTGGATCGTCCAGTTCGGCCTCGGCCGGGCGGGGTTCTACTCCTACGAACTGCTCGAACGGATCGTCGGCATCCCGGTGCGGAACGTCGAGAGCGTGATGCCGCAGTTCCAGACGCTCGAGGTCGGCGACGAGATCCGCCTCCATCCGACCGCTCCCGGGATTCCGGTGGCCTTCGTACAGCCCGGTGCCGCTCTCTGTTTTCGGGGTCTCGAAGGCGCTCGAGGACCGATTCGAACGCATGGACCCCGCGAGGAACTGGTCGATGTACCTGTTGCCACAGGACCATGGCTCGACACGCCTGATCCTGCGGAGCTGCATCGAGGCGATGCGGGAGCCCACCCTCCGGAAGCGCATCGACCGCGCCTTGGACGAGCCGATCGACTTCGTGATGGAGCAGCGCATGCTCCGCTTGGTGCGGCGACTGGCGGAGCGACGATCGGGGCGCGTCTGAGGAAGGCGTTGCCCTTCGGACGGTTGCGGGCCCAGTTTGGGCGCGACCCTCACTTGGAGTAACTGAATGTCGGACAACCGCGATCGCGACGGCGTAGACCGCCGCGAGTTCCTCAAGCTCGGCACCGTGGGTGCGGCCTTCATCGCCTCGGGCTGCTCGACCACGCCGGAGGGCGAGCCCCCGGCCGGACCGGTGGCTCCCGGCCCGAACGGCGCGCCTCCGGTTCCCGGGCAGAACGGGCCCCCGCAACCGGGCGGGCCCGGTGGGGGCGGCCCCCCTCCCCCCGACATCTCCAACCTGGTGCATCCGCCCGACGTCCCGGAGACGTGGCTCGAACCGTGGACCTGGCGTCCGGGCGAGTGGGAGGGCGCGCCGCTCGAACTCAACGTGGTTCGAAACCAGAATCCCGGCGGATCGCCCAGCCCGGGCAATCGGGCTCCCTCGCTGTTCAGCTTCAACGGCATGCCGATGGGGCCGACCGTCCGCGTGAAGGGCGACGGAAACGTCCGCTTCCGCATTCGCAACATGCTCGGCCTGAACGAGCATCTCACGCCGGTCGGCGCAGGGGCCGATCCGCTCGAGATGCCCATCGATACGGTCCAGAAGATCTGCGACGTCGTGGGGCCCGATGCGGTCCCGGGTCCCGGCGGCGGGGCGATTCCCTGTTTGACACCCCTCTATCCGGAGGCGGTGCAGGAGGTGCTCGCCGAAGAGGTGCACCCCGGATGGCGGCTCAAGGGGCACGTCAACGGTCCCTTCCGTACGCATACGACGAATCTCCATACCCACGGACTTCACGTGCAGCCCGAACGCAACGCGGACGGGTCGCATTCCGACAACGTGATGCTGCGGATTCTCCCGAAGGCGGATTGGGAGGCGCGTCGGAACTCGGGGGATCCCGAACTGGCCGAACTCGGCCCGCACGAGTACGTGGGTCAGCTCGACTACGACATCCAACTACCGATCCCGGGACCGGATGGCCCGTTGCCCCATCCGCCGGGAACGCACTGGTATCATCCGCACTCCCACGGGGCGACCCACAACCAGGTCGCGAGCGGTATGGCGGGGTTCCTGATCGTCGAGGGGGACGTCGACGAAGCCGTCAATCGGCGGATGACGGGTGAGGCGTGGCCCGATCCGGAGGACAAGACGGGGCCGTGGGATTATCGAGAGCGGCTGGTGCTTCTGCAGCGCGTCTTCCTTGGCTCGGTCGACCTCGACGCAGGTCCCCGGCGCCCCAATCTGCGCTTCCCACCGGCGAACGCGGTCAACGGAGTCATGCCGGCCGCGGTGATCACGATGCGCCCCGGGGCGGTCGAGCGGTGGCGGGTCCTCAACGGAAGTGTAGACGGCTCAGGTACCAAGCGCTTCATGGTGCTCGAGGGCCAGTACGTGGTAGGCCCGCAGGCGCGGATGTACCGGGTCGACGTGGTCGAACCGCCCGCGGACGCCGAGCCCGACCCGGATGCCGAACTCGAGCGCACCCTGGTACCGGTGAGTTACCGGGAACTCGAGGCCATGAAGGCCGACCTGGCCCAGCTCTCCTTCGACGGCATCACGCTCGTCGCTGAAGAAGACGGACAGGTCCGCCATGTTGTCCGTGATCTCTCGCAGCAGAACGCCGGGACCGAGAATCCCATGTTCCGCGAGCAGCGTCCCGGCGAGTCCTTCTTCGAGGCGCAGAACGTAGCCGTGGAGGACTGCTACCGCGACGGCGATGCGATCCGCAACGCCTACGTCCGGCCGAACGAACTCTACCTCACCAATGCCAACCGCGCGGATGTCTTCTTCCGCGCGCCCCGCGACGCCGCGGGGAAGATCTTCACGGTGTTCGCCATGGAGCCGGACATCCACACCGATCATTGGCAGTCCGCCATGCAGACGGGGATCGGCGGGCAGTTCCCCGGGCCCGTGGTACGACGGACGCCGGCCCGTGTGGTGCTGGCCTACGTGCACGTTCGGGGCGAGCCCGTAGAGGGAGAGGACTTCGACCTCACCACCATCGGCGACGACCTGCCCCCGGTCCCGCCCCTGTTCCAACCCGTACGGGCGCGGGAACTCCGGGTACCGACGGCGGAGGCCGCCCGGACCGGCGCTCTCCCGAGCTCGATGCGTACACGCACCATTGCCTACACGGGCACCGGCACAACGGATTGGCCGCTCATCTATCCACCCGAGGGATTCTGCGACGCCAACCCTCACCTCAAGGACCGGATCTGGGCCACCCAGGACGGCGTCGAGTTGCTGTGCCCCCCGCGGACGCGTTCGATGGCGATCAACACCGAGTTCGACCTGTCCGACGGGCGTGACCCGGCGCCACCCCACAAGTTCGGACCCGACGATCCGAAGATGTCGCGCGTCCTTGTCGACACGGCCGAGGAATGGGTCCTCTACAACACGTCGATGACCCTGTGGAGTCACACCGACCTGGAGCGGTTTCCTCAGGCCGGTCAGCACGTGCTGCATTTCGTCGGACACCCGATGACCCGAGGGGAAGGACAGCGGCGCTTCCACGAGGACCCCGAGTTCAAGATCACGAACAAGGCGAACGATCACCCCTTCCACATCCACATCAATCCGATGTGGGTGATGCGGATCGAGGTGCCCGACGAGAACGGCGTGCTCCACAACGTTCTGCCCGAGCCGCGCTGGATGGACACCGTGTGGATCCCCCGGGATGGCGGTCGGGTGGTCTTCCGGACCCGCTTCGACGAT
>JALGZO010000104.1 GCA_025774865.1 bacterium
GGCGGCGGCGAGGAACTGATCCATCTCGGAATCCGGCGGAGCCCGCTACCCCTGCGCCTCGCGGGACTTCATGAATGCGGTGAGCATATCGATCGGCACGGGAAACACGACCGTCGAGTTGTTCTCGGCCGCGACCTCGGTCAGCGTGCCGAGAAACCGAAGCTGCAGGGCGGCCGGCTCCCTCCCGATGATCGCGGCCGCGTCGGCGATCTTCTGCGCCGCCTGGAACTCGCCTTCCGCCGTGATGATCTTCGCTCGCCGCTCACGTTCGGCCTCCGCCTGCCGGGCCATCGCCCGCTGCATCTCCTGCGGGAGATCGACGTGCTTGATCTCGACCATGCTGATCTTGATGCCCCACGGATCGGTCTGCCGATCGAGGATGTCCTGAAGACTCTTGTTGAGCTCCTCCCGCTCGGACAGGAGCTGATCGAGCTCGGACTCGCCCAGCACGGACCGCAACGTCGTCTGAGCGAGCTGCGACGTGGCGTACATGTAGTCCTCGACCTCGACGACCGCCTTTCCCGGCTCCACGACCCGGAAGTAGAGGACCGCGTTGACCTTCACCGACACGTTGTCGCGCGTGATGATGTCCTGGGGCGGAACGTCGAATGCGACGGTCCGGAGGCCCACCTTGACCATCTTCTCCACGAACGGGATCAGAAGAATCAGCCCCGGCCCCCGGACGCCCGTGAGGCGACCCAGCCGGAAGATGACCCCGCGATCGTACTCGCGCAGGACCTTGACCATGTTGCTGATGAGCAACACGAGAAAGATGACGATCGAAATGAGGGAGATCGGCATAATCCTATCCTTTCCAACCCGTTGGGATGGGCACTTCAAGTGAAATCTGCAATCCTCTCACGGGGCTCGCGCGGCCGGTCAAACCTTTCGGACCTCGAGCCGTAGCCCCTCGACGCGGACGACGACGACCGTCTCGCCAACGGCGATCTCCCCTTCCTGACCGATCGCCTTCCACAGCTCTCCGTGGACCTCCACCTGGCCCTCTGGCGCGAGGGCTGTTCGGACCCGACCCTGGAGGCCCAGCATCCCTTCGCGGCCCGTGGTCGGCTTGCTTCGCAGCGTCTTGACCGAAAGTCCGATCGCGACGGCGAAGAGCAGGGAGCTCAGGATGACGAGCGGGAGAATGAGCGGCAGTGAGACCCGGAGCGCCGGGATCGGCGAGTCGAAGAGCATGATCGCCCCCAGAACGGTGGCGGCCACCCCCGCCAGGGTGAGCAGGCCGAAGCTCGTGATGTGGGTCTCGAGTAAGAAGAGGACGAGCCCGACGACGACAAGCATCAGTCCCGCGAGGTTCATGGGAAGCGTCTGCATGGAGAAGAACGCGAGAATGAGGAAGATCACCCCGACGACGCCGGGGAGCACCGAACCGGGGTTCGAGAGCTCGAAGAAAACCCCGTAGATGCCGAGCATCAAGAGAATCGTCGCGACGTTGGGATTAGCGAGCAACGAGAGGAGCCGATAGCGGAATCCGAGCTCCTTCACCACGATCTCGGCGTCGTCGAGGCGAAGCTCGAAGTCTCGATCCGCGATCTCGATCACGCGCCCGTTCGCCTGCGCCAGAACGTCCTCCTGACTCGACGCGACGAAATCCACCACGTTCATCTCGACGGCCTCGGTCTCGGTGATGGACGCCGCGTCGCGGACCGCCTGCTCCGCCCACTCGGCATTCCGGCCACGTTGCTCCGCGATCGAGCGCGCGAACGCGGCGGTGTCGTTGAACAGCTTGCTCGCCATGGTGGAGTCCGTCCCGCCGCCCATCATCGTCACGGGCGACGCGGCGCCGATGTTCGAGCCCGGCGACATCGCGGCGACATGGGCGGCCATGGTGATGAACGTGCCCGCGGAGGCCGCCCGCGCTCCGGACGGGCCGACCCAGACAACAATCGGCGTCTCGGAGTCCAGGAAGTCGGTGACGATGTCGCGCGTCGCGTCGATGAGCCCGCCGGGAGTATCCAGCTCGATGAGGAGCGCGGCCGCCCCTTCGTCCGCCGCCTCGTCCAGGCGCTCGGCGAGAAAACGAGTCGTGACGGGTGTGATCGCATCATCCCAGTGGACGACGTGAACGACGGGCCGCGTTCCCTCGGCGCGCACGGTGTCGTCGGAGGCCGGAGACGGCTCGTCCTCGGCGGCCACGATCGCCGCGACGAGGATCAGGCCGAGGACGACGAAGATGCGACGGGTTCGTTCGCGCAAGGACGCTCCCTCCCCGGGAGTGACGGCTCCCGGTCCAACAGCATCTCGGCCGCCTCCCAGGCCCGTTCGGCGAGCGAGGCGAGGCGGCGGGGCCCGTTCCGGCCGAGCCCGGCGAAGAGTCCGACGTGCCCGCTTTGACGGAGCCCCAGAAGCTCACCCGGGCCCCGGAGTGCGAGATCGATCTCCGCGAGCTGCATCCCGTCGTCGAGCTCGACCAGCGCGGCGAGCCTCTCTCGCGATCCCTCGGGGGCGTCGGCCCCTTCCACTACCCAACAATACCCCCTCTGGCCCCTTCGCGCGATACGTCCGCGGAGCTGGTGAAGCGTGGAGAGCCCGAGCCGATCCGCCCCCTCGATCCACAGGATGCTCGCCCCCGGGACGTCGATTCCCACCTCCACGACGGTGGTCGCGACGAGCGCCGCCAGCCTCCGATCACGGAAGCGCGCCAGCCTCTCCTCGCGGACCTCCGGGGCCAGCCGCCCGTGAACGAGCCCGACCTCGAGATCGCGAAGCTCGCGCCGGAGCTCGGTATGCAGCTCCTCGGCGCCCCCCTCCTCACCTTCGATGCGGGGTCGCACGAAGAACGCCTGCTCGCCTTTCCGCACCCGCTCGCAGGTCCACGCGAGCGCCGCCGCGCGCTTCTCCCTCGGCACGAGGCGCGTCGTCACGTCGCCGCGCGCGTCCGGGCGGGGATCGAGCCTCGAGACGTCGGCGTTCCCGAAGGCCAGGAGCGCAAGCGACCGCGGGATGGGCGTCGCGGTCATCACGAGCGAGTGCGGGGCGTTCGCCTTCGCCCGGAGGGCCTCCCGCTGGCCCACGCCGAAACGATGCTGCTCGTCGATCACGACGAGCCCGAGTGATCTGAAACGGGTAGCGTCCGAGAAGAGCGCGTGCGTTCCGATGACGAAGTCCACCCCGCTGTCGGCGAGGCGCTCGCGGACCTCGCGGGCCGCTGCCGCCGGGAGCGAGCCGGTGAGAAGCGCGACCCCCTCTTCGTCACCCAACAGTTCGATCGCCGCCCGGTGGTGCTGTCTCGCCAGGAGATC
>JALGZO010000105.1 GCA_025774865.1 bacterium
GTGCTCGGGCCCCCGGGCCGGCAGGCGCGTCAAGTCTCTCATCTCTCGCGCGGAGGTGTGGAGGCGCGCCAACCACTCGGCCGCCAGCCTCCGGTGCTCGGAGAGGAGAGGCGAATACTCTTCTCCCGCGGCCGGAGCGACGAAAAGCCAGAAGTACTCGCCACCATCTTCCTCGACGGATCCGTAGTAATGCACGGCCGAGACAGGTAGGTGGGGGAGGTACTCGTCGTAGATCGCGTGTTCTACCAGAGCCTTGGCTCGCGGGGATCTCTTGGCGATGATGTCCGAGCCGTCAGAGGACAACCCTTCGAGCAGACAGACCGGCGACCTGGTCTTCTGCTTCAGGATCGTGATCTGCTCGGGGATACCCACCTCGGACCTGAGCTCGTTCCAGGCCCTTACGGCCGCATGGTCCGGTAGATCAGTCCGCAGTAGGGTGGGCTCTTTCTTGGGCATCGAATGGTTCCGTGACAAGCGCCTCTCTCACGCGACGATCTGTGTTCCGGACTCGGCCCTTCGTCGGGCGCCGCCCGCCGCCTCGTCGATCAGACGCGTGAGAACCTTGTCGGAGTCGAAGTAGGTCTCGGCGATGGCTCGCGCCGCGTTCGCATGCCGTGAGTAACGGGTCTCCACGTCTTCGATGGCCGCGGCGGCCTCTTCCAGCGTCTGAAACGAAAGGATTCCATCGCCCACGGGGAGTGCCGTGCCAAAGCCAGTATCCTGGACGATCACCGGCCGACCCGACGCCAGGTAGCAGGCGCTTCTCTCGCTGAACCACCCCGGCATTCCCAGAACGTAGGCGTTCTTGGCCACGCTCCACTCGGCCTTCGACGACTCGATGTAGTGCCGGTAGAGATCCAGATCACCGCCAACATCGATGGCGTCGACGACGTGCCAGCCAGCCCGGCTGATCAGGTCACGAGGCTTCCACGATGTCTTCTCACTGCTCATGAGCTCCGGCGGCAGGTCGCCGTCATCGGATTGCCAGTTCCGATGTTCCGTCCGGCTGAGGGCTACCTCCATCGGAACGTTCGGGACGCGGCCCGGCAGACCGAGGAAACGCTTGAACTCGACGTCCTTCTGCCCGTAGGTCCGGCCGGCATAGACCAGCGGCGGATAACTCGTCCAGTTCATCACCGTGGTGAAGCTCTCTCGACGCGGGGCGGAGGGTCGCCACTCGGAGAGCACGACCGGCTGCCGGGTGGGGCGCCACCGATGCCCGGATTCCGGTATGGGCTTGGAAATGGACTCCCCGAAGCTGAACCAGGTGTCGTGAGCGCGAACACGCCGGACGAACTCAGGCGTGTCCAGGGCGATCTTGATCTGAGTGACCACCGGATCGGTGTCGACGTAAACCAGCAGCGGGATCTGCGAATACTGGTCAGGATGCTCCAACGTGCCTGACACATTGATGAGGAGATCCGCGGATCTCACCATCTCAGCCCGCCGCTGATCGGAGAGCCCATACCACCTGGAGTCGGATGCGCAGCGATAGGCCCATCGATCTTCGAGACCGAAGCGGCCCATGATGCTCGCCAGGTACGAGACGTTGCACTCGCAGCTGTCGGCGACGTAGTCGGACCCCGACGCGCCACCATCGAGATTGTAAGGAACCTCTCCAGAATCCTCGAGATAGTACACATCGTGCCCCAAGCGGTCCAAGCCCAGCAAATACTGGAGATAATGCCAGGTGATTCCACCAATGAGCGGGTGTTGCGCGATGATTCCCGTGACGACGATGCGGAGTGAGGAGCTCACGGTGTCAGCCCGAACGCTGGGGTGTTGCCTCGATCAAGGGCGTGAAATCCGACGCGAACTGACCGGGCGTTTGTCTAAACAATACTGAAGATTAGCATAAGGGATCCAGGGATGGAACCATCGTGTTGTGGCGCGAGCCCGATCGGATTCTCCTGTCGGTGCGACGGTTTGCGGTACCCAGGTGTATCGAGCTGTTCAAAGATTTCCGTCGTCACTCGAGTCGAATCATTACGCGACACGCCACTGAGAAGTGAAACAATCCGCGCAACGCTCAATGCTGATCACGGGTTTCGCAAGGAAATCCGGTTGAAGAAATGATCGCGTTCGCGCTACGATTTGTTCGTGACAAGAGGAGCCCGAGTCCATCGGGAATGCCGCGTCGCCAGCGATCACGTGCCCTGTGTTGATCCTGAACTTCGCCCCAGAAAAAAGAGGAAGCTTCCATGAACACGCTGAAGCGCTTTTTCTGTGAGGAAGACGGACAGGACATGGTTGAGTACGCTCTGCTCGCCTCGTTCATCTCGATCGTCGCCATCATCGCGATTCGCGCGATCGGTCCGTTGGTCCGGACGATTTACGAAAATATCCAGGCCTCGCTCACCTAGTCGAACCAGTCGAGTCTCTCCAGGAGTTCGCCGACCATGATGACGTTTCCTTCTCTCACCGTTCTCACTGCGACTGCCACGGTTCTGGTGGTTTCTGTCGCCGTCGTGACGGACGTCTCCAGGCGGCGGATTCCGAACGTACTTACCCTTCCGACCGTGGGCGTGGGGTTGCTCATCGGATTCGTCACCGGGGGTGGTTGGGGCATGATTGCCGCCCTCATGGGAGCGATGTTCACTCCCAGCGTGCTGATGGCGCTCCGCCTTGGAAACAGGATCGGAATGGGTGACGTGAAGCTGGCCGCGGCCGTCGGTTCCCTCGTGGGACCGGCGGTCGGCGCGCTGGCGATGGTCCTCGCCACGGTTGCGGGCGGCTTTCTCGCGATCGCGTGGATGCTCCGTCCCGGCACGGCCGTCTCGGAGACGCTGTCTCCCTTCCTCATCGGCCTGCCGTTCCTCGGCAGGAAGTACGCTGCCGCCCAGGTGGGCGACGAATCCCCGGCGACGATCACGATCCCCTACGGGGTCGCGATCGGCATCGGCTCTCTTCTGGCCGTCGCCATCGTGGGGATCGGCTGAAGGACTGAGCCGCAAGCGCTGTTCTTCCATTGATGGTAGGATCGGTGCCGTTCCTCTGGACGGGAGCGATGCGATGCTCGGAAGAACCCTTGCTGTCGTCCTGTCGATGCTGCTCTTGTCGTCCGCCGCCGCGGATGCGGAACGGTATCTCTGGACGCTCAGTGCCAGCGACACGGACCCCTATGCCAACGTCGCGGAGCCGTCCCTGGGCATCTTCGAGATTCACCTCTGGCTCGCCTGCTCGACCGAGGGAATGTCCGCGGCGGAGTTCTTCGTAGAGGACACGACCGGGAATCTCGTGCTCTTGGCCTGGACG
>JALGZO010000106.1 GCA_025774865.1 bacterium
GCGCTTCGTGCAACGCCTCGACGACGATCTCGATCCCGAACCGGCGTTCCTCGAGGTCTGGGGACTGTCTATCGAGGATGCCGAGGAAGAGTGGCGCAAGTCGCTCGGGCGATCCGGATGGTTCCGCCTTCTGCCGAGCAGCGGCACTCTCGTGACGATGATCTGGGCCGTCATGGGGCTGCTCGTCATCGGCAAGTTCATCGAGACCCGGATTCGAATGCGACGCGCGGAGGAGGAGCTGGGTGACGGCTGGGATTAGTCGGAGGCTTTCCGACCAGGATCTCGAGCCCTTCGTTCGGGGCGACGAGATCAGGCTCTGGGAGCGGCTCGGCGCTCACGTCGCGCGTGAGGCCGGCAGCGACGGTGTCCGCTTCGCGGTCTGGGCGCCGCACGCCACCGGAGTCAGCGTCGTCGGCGGCTTCAACGACTGGGACGGCGCCCGCCACCCGATGAGGTCGTGCGGAAAGTCGGGCGTGTGGGAGGTTTTCGTTCCCGCGGTGAGAGCTGGCGCGCTCTACAAGTACGAGATACGGACGCGCCTCGGGGGGCGTCGCAGCGTGAAGGCCGATCCGCTCGGTTTCGCGATGGAGCTTCGTCCGCGAACGGCGTCGGTGGTGTGGGATCTGTCGGCGTTCGAATGGACGGACGACGAGTGGATGGCCTCGCGCCGGGAGCGCCAGCGGCTCGACCGGCCGATCTCGATCTACGAAGTACACCTCGGCTCCTGGCGTCGCGGCGAGGAGGTCGTGCCGAGTCCGGATGGCGAAGGGGAGCAGCGGCGCCTGCTCGACTACGACGAGATCGCGGAACAGCTGGTGCCGTACGCGTCCGACATGGGGTACACGCACCTCGAGCTGCTCCCGATCATGGAGCATCCCTTCGACGGGTCCTGGGGTTACCAGTCCGTCGGATACTTCGCTCCGACCGCTCGATTCGGCCCGCCCGACGCGCTCGCGCGCCTCGTCGACTCGGCGCACCGGGCCGGACTCGGAGTGATCCTCGACTGGGTCCCCGGTCACTTCCCGCGTGACGCGCACGGGCTCGGCTTCTTCGACGGAACGCACCTCTACGAGTACGGCGATCCGCAGCGAGGCCTGCACCGGGACTGGGGCACCTTCGTCTTCGACTGGGGGAAGCCTCAGGTCGCTTCGTTCCTGATCTCCAACGCGTTGTTCTGGCTCGACCGGTACCACGCCGACGGTCTTCGGGTCGACGCCGTCGCGGCGATGCTCTACCTCGACTACGGGCGCAAGCCGGGGGAGTGGGCTCCGAACGAGCACGGTGGGCGCGAGAACCTGGATGCGGTCTCGTTCTTGCAGCGGCTGAACGAGACCGTGCACCGGGAGTATCCGGACGCCCTCGTGTGTGCAGAGGAGTCGACGGCGTGGCCGCAGGTCACGGGGTCGGTTTCCCGGGGGGGGCTCGGCTTCGACTTGAAGTGGAACATGGGGTGGATGAACGACATGCTCCGATACTCGCGCCTCGACCCGCTCCTGCGGAAGCGGCATCAGGACAAGCTGACGTTTTCCCTCACGTACGCGTTCGAGGAGAAGTTCCTTTTGCCGCTCTCTCACGACGAAGTCGTGCACCAGAAGGCGTCGCTCCTGTCGAAGATGCCGGGCGAAGGGGAGCAGCCGTTCGCGAACCTGCGAGCGTTGTACGGGTACATGTTCGCGCACCCGGGGAAGAAACTCCTCTTCATGGGTGGGGAGATCGGGCAGCGGAAGGAGTGGAATCACGATGCGGAACTCGACTGGTCGCTTCTGGAGCAAGCGCCGCACGAAGGGCTGCGCGCTTGGGTGAAGGCGCTCAACCGCCTGTATGCATCCCGGCGTGCCCTCCACGAGGTGGAAGACGGTTGGGGAGGCTTCGAGTGGCTCGACTTCGAGGACGCGGCGAGAAGCGTCGTGGCGTTCGTGCGTCGCGGCCGCGACCCGCGGGAGTTCCTGGTCTTCGTCGCCAACTTCACGCCGATCGCGTGGAAGGACTACCGTCTCGGCGTGCCGGAGGCGCGCGAGTACTGCGTGTCGCTCAGCAGCGATGACCCCGAGTTCGGGGGCGGAGGCACAGGAGTTTCCCCCCTTCTCGCCGTGGAGGCCGCCCCGGCGAACGGGCGAGACCATTCGATCGTGCTGACGCTCCCGCCCATGTCGGTTCTCTATCTGGAGCCGTCCCCGCCCTCGATCGGCTGAAGGGGCAGGTCCTCACCCGAACGTCGGGCGTTGCGTTTCCTGGGAGACCCTGGGGGAACCCCGGCACCTGCGGGCGATCCTTGACATCGCCTTGGACCTTCTGGGCGACCTTGCCGGCGATCGATCGATTCTTCACAAGAATAGCAACCTCTTGCAGGAATCGATCTACTGCTACGCATTTGCAACTCTCATTACAGTGTCAAATATGACACACGTTTTTGAAATGCAATGTACGTTTGTTGAATTGTACCCGGCGAACCAAGTATTCTCGACGTGACCCATTACGGCTGTCGCGCAAGTGCATGTTCGTACCAGGGATGCCGGTTACGGCCCAACACTGAACGACATTGCGTGGTGGCGCCTAGCCCACCACGTCCAAGGCGAGTCCGTGGCAGGAAACCCCCATCTTCGCATCTTCGCCGGCGTGGTCTGCATCCTCCTCGGTGCGCTCTCGGGTTCGCCGGCGTCGTCGCAGTCGATCACGTTCTCGGCCATGGGCGACATGCCGTACAGCGAGGACGAGATACCCGAGTTTCAGGACCAGATGGACCAGCACAATCTCTACAGTCCGTCGGAGTTTCTCGTTCACGTCGGGGACATCAAGTCGGGATCGGAGACGTGCGCGGAAGCGCGGTACGTGACCGTGGCCAACATGTTGAAGTCGCTCGCAGTGCCGGCGTTCATCGTCCCCGGAGACAACGAGTGGACGGATTGTTCCGACCCCGATTCGGCGTGGGCATGGTGGGAGGGGAATTTCGTCGATATGGAGCAGTTCTTCTGCGGGGCTCCTGCGGTGGAGCGGCAGTCCGTGCGGCGCGAGAACTTCGCGTTCGTCCAGAGCGGCGTGCTGTTCGTCGGGATCAACATCCCGAACGGGGATGTCGGAAACGAGGATCAGCGCCTGGACGACAATGCGGAGTGGGTGGAGATGCAACTCGTGGACAAGGGTCCTCAGATTCGGGCGGCCGTCGTGTTCGGCCAAGCGGGGCCCAGTTCGTCGCGTGACCGGTTCTTCGACCGCTTCCGCGTGGCGGCGGCCGGCTTCGCGAAGCCGGTTCTCT
>JALGZO010000107.1 GCA_025774865.1 bacterium
GCGGTGATGTGGTTGGCGGCCGCCCCGGCGAGGATCGCTGCTTCGGGTGACTGCCCGATGATGAGCGCCGCGATCGAAGCCAGCTGCAGAAGACCCAGTCCTCTCGGTATACTCCGCATCCGCTCGATCGCATGCTGGTTGACGTTGTGCGCGATCTCGTGCGCAAGGACGCCCGCCAGCTCGTCGTCCGACTCGACCACATCCAGCATGGCGGTCGTGACATACACCCAGCCGCCGGGAATGACGAACGCGTTGGGCAGCGGAGACGCGACGAGGTGCGGCTGGTAGCGGATCTCGGGCCGATCGGTGACGGCGGCGATCTCGTCGAGCATCGCTTGGAGCTTCGCGAGGGTCTCTTCGTCCTGAACGAGGTGAACGGTCTTCTGGATGTCCTCCGCCGCCTGCCGGCCGAGCTCGATCTCCCGGGGGGTGCTGCCGGGGGGCAGGGCGGACGCCGAGGTCGCTCCGAGCGCTGCGGCGAGAACGAGCGCCGAGATGCGGTGGCTTGGACCCGAGACCAATGGAAGTACCTCCGCGAAGCGGCCGAAGTGGCGAACCAAGGTAAGCGGCACCCGGGGTGATGTCAAAGTGGACGCTTGAGCTTGGCCCCGCGCGGCCCTGTCGATATCCTTGGAACCAATTGTCCCCCGACCGAGTTCCCGTCAACCGGAGAGCTGGATGAAGCGACCTTCTACGCTGGGGGCCCTCGAGGAGTCGGGATACCGGCCGAGGACCGTCAAGAACGAGATCCGCAACAACTTGCTTCGCGCGATTCGTGCGGACGATGAGCTCTTTCCGGGTATTGTCGGCTACGAGCGCACCGTCGTTCCCCAGATCGTGAACGCGCTCCTGTCGTTGCACGACTTCATCCTGCTCGGATTGCGCGGCCAGGCGAAGTCTCGGGTCCTCCGAAGCCTCTCGCGTTTTCTGGACGAGGCGGTGCCGGTCGTTCGCGGCAGCGAGATGAATGACGATCCAATGCGGCCCGTGAGTGCTCCGGCGGTCCGGCTCGTCGAGGAGGCCGCACCGGGGACGCCCATCGACTGGGTTTTCCGGGACGCCCGCTTCGGTGAGAAGCTCGCGACTCCCGACGTCACCATGGCCGATCTCATCGGAGACATCGACCCCATCAAGGCCGCCACCCAACGGCGTACCTATGCGGACCCGGAGATCATCCATTTCGGCGTCATCCCTCGGCTCAACCGCGGGATCTTCGCCATCAACGAGCTCCCCGACCTGCAGCCGCGAATCCAGGTGGGACTTCTCAATCTCATGCAGGAGAAAGACATCCAGATCCGCGGCTTCCCCGTGCGGCTGCCGGTCGACCTGCTGATGGTCTATTCCGCGAACCCGGAGGACTACACGAACCGCGGCAACATCATCACGCCGCTGAAGGATCGGATCGGGTCGCAGATCATCACGCACTACCCGAAGACCCTGGAAGAAGCCACCGCGATCACGCGTCAGGAGGCCTGGACTGATCGCGACACCGGCGTCGAGATCGTCGTGCCCGATCTTTACCAGGAGATCATCGAGGAAACAGCAGTGCAGGCGCGGGCGTCCGAGTTCGTGGATCAGAACTCCGGCGTCAGCGTTCGACTGACCATCACGCTGCTCGAGAACCTCGTGTCCAACATGGAGCGGCGCGGCATCCGCACCGGCGACAAGAAGGTGTACCCGCGCATCGTCGATCTTCGAACGGCCCTGACGGCCGTCACCGGGAAGATCGAGCTCGTCTACGAAGGCGAGCAAGAGGGCCCGGAGACCGTGGCCCGTCACATCCTCGGGAAAGCCGTTCGCAACGTGTTCCTCAACCGTTTTCCCGCGGTACATCCTCCGGGGCGGCGGCGCCGCCGGGATCCGACGGACCTCGAAGACCTCGAGGCGGTCGAGCCCCCACCTCCCCCGCCACCGGAGGCCCAGGCCTACGCCCCGATCGTCCAGTGGTTCTCGTCCGGTCAACGGCTCGAGGTCTCGGACGGATCCCCCTTCGACGAACACCTCGGGGCCCTGCGAACCGTCACGGGGCTGGAGGAATGTGCCCGCACGCATCTCCAGCCAGGCACGGCGGGCGAGCTCGCCGGCGTGATGGAGCTCGTGCTCGACGGTCTCCACCAGTGCTCGATGCTCGCGAAGGAGGACGCCGACCACAGCGTCGGCTACCGCGACATGATCGGGGCGATGTTCCGCCAGATGGAGGGCATCGAGTGAGAGTCCGATACGGCCGCTGGGAAGAGTGGATGACGGCAGAGATCGGGCGGCTCGAAGGCCTGCGGAAGCTCTTCAATCAGATCCTCATCGCGACGGACGGGGATGTCGAGGAAGCCCTCCGACAGATGGAGCGGCTCGGATCGCAGTACGGGTTCTATGACGAGCGAATCTCCGCCGACGACTTCCGGGACCGCCTGCGGGAGGACGGCGTCATCACCGAGGACGGAGAAGGACGCTTCCAGCTGACCCGCCGCGGTGAGCGCGGAATCCGGCGGGACGCACTCGATCGGATCTTCGGTCGAATGGCGGCGGGCGGTCCGGGCGAGCACCGGACCGGAACGGCGGGGGCCGGGGGCGAGAATCTCTCGGAGACGCGAGAGTGGCGTTTCGGGGATCCGCCGTTCGACATGGCGGTGAACCCCACCCTGGAGAACGCGCTCCGACGCTCCGGCCTCGACGATTTCACGCTGACCGAGGATGACCTCACCGTTCACGAGAAGGAGCACCTCACCGGCTGCGCCACCGTCCTGCTCCTGGACATCAGCCACAGCATGATCCTCTACGGGGAGGATCGCATCACGCCGGCCAAGGAGGTCGCGCTCGCGCTCCTGGAACTGATCCGGACGCGTTACCCGAAGGACGCCCTGCACGTCGCGGTCTTCGGAGACGACGCCACCGAGGTTCCATCCCACCGGCTTCCCTACCTCACGGTCGGGCCCTATCACACGAACACGAAGGCGGCGCTGCAACTCGCGCAGCGCATCCTCGCGACGTGTCGACAGCCAAACAAGCAGATCTTCATGGTGACCGACGGCAAGCCCAGTGCGATCCACGAGGAAGGACGCCTGTACAAGAACTCGTGGGGGCTCGACACGAAGATCGTCAACAAGACGCTCGACGAGGCCACGCTCTGCCGGCGGAAGGGTATCCTCATCACGACCTTCATGGTCGCGAGCGACACGCATCTGATAAACTTCGTCCAGCGCTTGACGGAGATCAACCGGGGCCGCGCCTACTACACGGGGCTCGACGACCTGGGACCTTTTCGTGGACTACGTCCGCAACCGGAAGCTCCGAACGTACTGACCCCGAGCCCGCGAGCCCGTCCATTGCGAACCACTCATTCCGTCGTGGCTGGCCTGTCCTGCGCCCTGTTCGCGTTTCCCTCCGCACCGGCCGGCGTCTACTTCGTTCGACTCGAGGCGGGATCAGTGCGGGCGACTCAGAAGATCGCGATCGCGCGTTGACCGGGCGCGCCGGCGAGGACTGGTCCGCCCGCACGCGACACGTCGCGGCGGCGCTGTTCTTCATGACGGGCGCGTTCGCCCTGACGAAGACGGGGCGAGACGCTCTTTACTTCCAGAGGGACGGCCTCTTCGACCTCCCCAAGGCCTACATGGGGATCGCGTTGCTGGCATTGCCGACCGCGTTCGGGATGTTGACCTTGATGCGGACCGTCGGCCCGCGACGGACCCGGGTTGCGGCGCCCTTGCTCCTGGCCGGCGCGCTCGTCGCGTTCTGGCCAATCGCCGAACCGGGGGGCGGCTCGACCATGACGCTCTTCTACATGCTGGTCCCGCTTCTCTTCGGCGTCATGTTCTCACTGACCTGGCTCCTCGCGGCGGACCTGCTCGAAGGTGCGCCGCGACTGGAGCTCGCCCGCTCTTACGGTCTCGTCGGGGGAGCCTCGATCCTCGGCGGGGTCGTCGGCAGCGGATTCGCACGTTTGATTTGCTCTCGTATCGAGCCGGAGGTTCTTCTGTTGTTCGGAGCCGGCGGCCTGGCCACGGCCGCCGTGACGTCACTGGTCACGCAGTCGCGCTTTCCCGTTCGCCCGCTCGCTCCCCGGCAAGTCGCGCGCGCCCCCGGCCTGGGCGACTTTCGCGACGTCGTGCGGCATCCGTACTCGTTCCTCCTGTTGGCCGTCGCGATGACGGCGGCCCTCGTCGGCATCCTCGTGGAGTTCCAGTTCTACGTGGCGGCCGCGACCTCCGGCAACGATGGCCGGCAGAATGCCGGCTTCTTCGCGAACTTCTATCTCGTCTTGAACGGGATGGCGCTCGTGGTCCAGCTCTGGATCATGCCGCAGGTTCAGCGCCGGATCGGCGTGCACGGATCGCTCTACATCCTGCCCCTCGCCCTCGTCATGGGGGCGGGCGCGCTGTTCGCGAACGCTTCCATCTTCATGCGCACGGTGGTCCGGGTCGCCGAGGGCGGATTGAAGTCGTCGATCCACCGCTCGAACTGGGAGCAAGCCTACCTGCCGCTCGGTCGAACGCTACGCGCCGCCGCGAAGTTGCTCGTCGACGGCATGGGGGCCCGCCTCGCGGAAGGCGCGGCCGCGGCGCTCGTGTTCCTCTGGATTCGCTCGGCCATGGCCGACCGTGAGACGCTGGCGGGAGGAACCGGCTGGCTCACCTGGGTCATGTTCGCGACCGGGCTCGCCTGGCTGACGCTGACGACC
>JALGZO010000108.1 GCA_025774865.1 bacterium
GGCGCTGTACGCTCCGTGCCGCCCGCGCGCCATCTGGATGCACCGGGTCGCCTGCACCGCCGTGAGACTGGTGGGACCGGTCGTTCTCCCGGGGAAGGCGGTCTCGTGGTTGCCTCCCTTCGCTGCCGAGGTCTGGTCCGCGCTCGCCGAAGGGTGGCGAGGGCACGTCGGTGAATGGGACGCCATGGCTCTGTACGATCAACTGGAGCCTCACCGGTCCGGGTTCAAGCTGCTTCTGCTTCGACGAGGTCAGCCGCTGGCGTTCGTGAAACTACGCCAGGGGGACGCGAGCAAGCTCCGCGACGAGTACGAAGCACTGGATCGGCTTCGATGCCATCCACCGCAGTCGTTCCTGGTACCCGAAGGGATCGAGGTAGGACAGACTCACGATTGGCACTTCCTCCTCATGTCGCCTCTTCCGCCCCTACCGCATCTTCCGCCGACCCGCGCTCCCCTCGGCGCAATCACGCGGGATATCGAGACGGCGATGGCCGACTGGCCACGCCCTTCCAACACCCCGCCCCACTGGCGCCCGATGCACGGCGACCTCGCGCCGTGGAACCTGCGGCGCCTCCGGGATGGCCGGCTCGTGCTCTTCGACTGGGAAAACGTGAGGTGGGCTCCACCCACCTCCGACGAGGTCTTCTATCGGACGGCCAGCGGCGCAATCGGGCGGGGATCGAGCGGACAGGTCGAGGCGCGGGAGGCGGTCGCGTTCTGGCGCGAGACATTGCGAGAAAGACCGGTCGAGACCGAACAGGCAAAGCGCCTCGCGTCGGCGATGCGGGCGATACTGGAGCGAGCCTGATCCCGCCAACGCTGTCGGGCAGGTTCTCCTGCTACCCGCTGGAATGCGAGAGTATCGAGTTTCGAACGTACCCGCTCAGATCCAGCAGGGTCAGCTCACCCGACGTCGTGATCGGTTTGCCTCGAGTTCTTTGAACCTCGGCGAGATTCACGCTCGGCTGGAAAATGAAGAAGGGTATGTACTCGATCCGGCGCCCTCTCTCGTCGACGTGGGAGGTCAGTACACCGGACTCATGGTCCGCGTAGAGGATGACCAACGTGCCCTCCGGTAACGCCGAGACGTAGCGCTGCAGTGCTCGATCGACATATCGAATCGTATTGAGATAGTTCTCGCGAGCGCTTGAAGGATCGAGGTAGAGCTCCCTCTCGGCCTCCGGCAGCATGTCGAACGGAGCGTGGCTCGTAACTGTGATCACGAAGTGGAACATCGGTCTGGAATCTTCATTGCACATGAGCTGTTTCGACACGTCCAGCACGGCCGCGTCCGGAATCCCCCAGAATAGAGGATCCGATCCGTATCGATCCGACAGTGCGCCACGAAAGTAGAGAGACGAAAAACCCATTCGGTTGAACGCGTGGTCCCGATGGAAGAAGCCGCCCCAGTTTCCGTGGAACGCAGCCGTTTCATAACCGCGCTCGGACAGAAGCGCGGGAAGGGAGTCCGCGTACGGATATCCTCTGATGTTGTAGGTCACGACGTCCGGGGACGGCATGCGAGCCATGAGCATCACGAAGTCGGCGTCGGACGATCCGTTCTGATGGACAGCTCGAACCTTGAAGAACATGGATTGGTCTCGCAAGGCGCTCAGGAACGGGGTGACATGCTCGTCGCCGATCTTGAGGTCCAAGACCTCGTAGTCGAGGCTTTCAACTTGGACGACGACGACACGCTCAGGAATGCGGAGGGGGGGCTCGACGCTGAGCAGTCGATCCGAATGCGAGCGGCCCGCGACGAGTGCGCGATCGAGAAGCTCTTCGCCGCCGAGATAGGCGTACTCTCCGACCCAGGACCAGACATAGCCGAACGTCGTCCCCATCCGGCTCATCGTACCGTGCGTTCGAAACTGCCGGAGGGGATCAGCGAAGAAGCCGAGCCCGAGCAGAAGGGTCACATACGCAGCGCCGGCCAGGGTTCGGAGGGGACCGACGCGTCTCGGCGGGGCGGCGCGACCACGAGCCAGCAAATAGAGCCCGACCTTGACCCCGAGAGTTCCCACGAGAGTGGCACAGATCAGCCAATCAAAGACTGCGGGCGCAGACCGCAGAGCCACGGGAACGCCTTCCCATTGGTTGAGCAGCATCACGATCGACAATGGGCGGTCGAAGCAACGAAAGTAATGAAGAAGCACGGTTGCCACGATCGTCCAGACCGTCCACACCGAGTATACGAACCAGCGTCGCAGTGAAAGCACCACCACTGTCGCAAAGAGAAGATCGAGAACACCACGCAAGGTCTTCCCGGCTACGAGGTGGAAGGTCTCCATGGGTCGATCGGGGGGGAACGTGAGTTCCTGGACGGCCCACAATTCGGCGGCGAAGAAGACGATCACGGGCAGGAACGGGACAAAGCTCCTGACGTCGCGGGCCCTCGGCGATGCCCCGAGGCGAAGGAATCGGTGCATTCTCATCTCGCGGGGCTTCCCGCTGGCGATGCGGTCATCGAAGGTGCGAGCGCGGCTACGCGGTGGCCACGGGCAGAGGACTCAGTTCGAGCGGTCCCAGGAACGCACGTACGTCGAGAAGCCCTGCTCGTCGAGAGCCCTTCCGAAGGCCTCGGCCTCGGCCTCGGTCGCGAAGAGGTCCGTCACGACGTGGTAGAGCCCGCGGCGGAAGTACACGCTCCCGTTCGGATCGGGCCCGAGCAGATTCGCGAGTGAGGCATCCGCGTTCGTCCGACTCCGGAACACGCCGACCTGAACCACGTATCCTTCGCGAAGCGGTTCGGACGTCGGCAAGTCGGCTTCGATGGCGTTCGACGATTCCGGGCCGTCGAGGCTCGCGGGTGAATCGCTGTCCACCGCGAGCTTCGGCTGGGGCACAAGAGGTGTCGGCGCCTGGATCTCCGAGATCCCGTCCGCTGGCCGCTCGGGGAGCGTCGGGAGTACGGCGAGCGGATCCTGGCCGGAGAAGCCGATCGAGAGCGTGGCCAGGACGATGACCAGCCCCGCGAGCCACACGACACGAGCACGTACCGGCCGACGTTTCGCTGGTTCTCGTTTCGACTTCGAAGTCGGTTTGGACGACCTGGCCGGAGATCTCCGACTCACGATCTTGACCTTCTTGGGATCTCGCGGCGGAGTATCGGTCGTCGACACATCCTCGATCTCCGACGGTTTCGACCAGTCATCGAGCACGATGTCGGGCGCTTGTCCCGACTCCCGGATGCCGTTTTCCGGAAGTTCCGGGAAGGAGCGCTCCAGTACTCGTTCCACGGTTTCGAG
>JALGZO010000109.1 GCA_025774865.1 bacterium
GAAGCCGTCGCCGACCACCCCGACCGCCGCGAGCGGTTCTACAACGAGGTCCGAGTCGCCCGTCAGGTCGCGCACCCGAACGTGTGCCGCGTCTACGACATCGGTGAAGTCGACGGCAACGCGTTTCTGTCGATGGAGTTCGTGGACGGGGAGGATCTCGCTTCCCTGCTGCGCCGCATCGGGCGGTTGCCGCAGGAGAAGGCGGTCGAGATCGCGCGACAGCTCTGTGCCGGTCTCGGTGCGCTCCACGATCGCGGGGTCCTGCATCGGGATCTGAAGCCGGCGAACGTGATGGTCGACGGCCGGGGTGGCGTCCGCATCACCGACTTCGGTCTGTCAGGGCTGGCCGACCAGCTCGGAGCGGACGTGCGAGTCGGTACCCCCGCGTACATGTCGCCCGAGCAGCTGTCGGGGGAAGGCGCCGACGAGAGAAGCGACGTGTACGCGTTGGGACTGACGCTTTACGAGGTCTTCACCGGGAAGCCCGCGTTCGAGGCCGACACGCTGGCCGAGATGAGCCGGCTGCATCGGGAAGTGACGCCGACCAGTCCCTCGACGATCCTCCCGGATCTCGAGCCGGCGGTGGAGCGGGTGATCGCGCGTTGCCTGGAGAAGAGTCCCGCCGAGCGCCCGCCGAGCGCGATCGCGGTAGCGGCGGCGCTACCGGGCGGCGACCCGTTGGCGGCGGCGCTGGCGGCCGGGGAGATCCCGTCGCTCGAGATGGTCGCGGCGGCCGGGGAACGAGGCGGCGTCCGGCCGGTAATCGGAATCGCGTGCATGGCCGCGGTCGTCGTCGCGCTCGTTCTCTATGCGCTGTTCAACGCGCAGCGGAAGATCACGGCGTACGACCCGATGGAGAAGCCACCGGCCGTTCTCGCGGACCGGGCACAGGAGATCCTTCGCGAGCTCGGGCACGATGCCCCCTTCGTGGACACGGCGCACGGGTTCTCCGTCGATCAGGAGATGGTCGGCTGGCTCGCGCGAGAGGACGACTCGGTCGGGCGATGGGACCGCCTCCGTGACGCGCGGCCGCCCGGCGTCGTGTTCTGGTACCGGCAGAGCCCGCGGGATCTCTTGCCGCAGCGGCCGAGCGGATTCGTGCGGCACGACGACCCTCCGGTGGAGATCCCGGACATGGCCGTCGTGATGACCGACACCCGGGGCCGGCTCCTGGCGCTTCACGTGGTCCCGCCCGAGCAGGAGGACGAAGCGGCGTCCGGAGGCGGCCCCGATTGGGCGCCCGTGCTCCGCGCTGCGGGGCTCGATGCGGCGGGACTGGAGAACGTCGAGCCCGCGTGGGTGCCGCCGTCCTACGCGGACGAGCGGGTCGCCTGGCGGGGCGCCTTCCCCGGCGAGCCGGATTTGGAAATGCGCTTCGAAGCGGCCTCGTTTCGAGGGCGCCCCGTGTACTTTCGTTCGATCGGTCCGTGGACGCGGCCCGCCGACGGGGTGGGAGAGGAGCAGGATCCCCTGGAGCGGTACGGAGAGTTCTTCCTGCTCTTCGTGATCACGGTCGTGTTGTTCGGCGGGGTGTTTCTGGCGGTGCGGAACATCCGCCTGGGTCGCGGAGACCTGCAGAGCGCCCGCCGCCTCTCGCTCGTCATCTTCGGCGTCAACGGCGTTCGTTGGGCACTTACCGCGGCGCACACCAGCGACTTCAACGACGAGCTCAACCTGTTTCTCCTCGGCGTGGCGCTGCAGCTGCTTCTCGCCTCGGTCGTGTGGTGCTTCTATCTGGCGCTCGAGCCGTACGTCCGAAAGTGGTGGCCCGAACAGATCGTGGCGTGGAGCCGGATTCTCACGGGACGGCTCAGAGACCCTCTCGTCGGACGGGACATCCTCGTCGGCGGAGTGTTCTTTCTGTTCCTCACCCTTCCCGATTTTCTCGACGTCGTCGTCGCGCAATCGGGCGGAGAGCCGCTCGCGACTCCGAGCGGTTTCCCATTCCTGTGGTTCTCGCTCCTGGGAACCGCGGGGATGATCGGTACGCTCTTGGTGAGTTTCATCGACTCGATCTTCTTCGGCATGTTCTTTCTGCTGTGCATCATGTTTCTCAGATTCCTGCTGCGAGGTCAGCGGGCGGCACTCGCCGCGTTCGCTCTGGTCGTGGCCGGAGTGCATCTCCTGGGCTCGCTCGGCGAGGACGGGAGACCGTGGCTTGGAGCGGCGGTGGGACTCGCGTCCGGGGTGGGCTACGCCTTCGTGCTGTTCCGGTTCGGCCTCGTGCCGTTCATCTTCGGCTTCTTCCTCCGCAACGTGACGATGCGCTTTCCCGTCACCCTGGACGGGGATGCCTGGTATTCGAGCTCATCGATCTTCGCGATCGTCGTGGTTCTCGGATTGACCGCTTACGGCCTGCACGCCGCCCTCGCGGGCAAGTCGGTTTTCCGCGACTGGCTCCAGGACGAATAGGGCGCGCTCTCGATCGAGAACCGTAGAAACGGGTCCTGGGGCCCTTTCAACGCACTCCGTCTCCGGCGGTTGCCACACGAGCCAGGCCTCGACTATGATGAGACGGTCGAACGCTGCGGCGTCCGCGGCGCCGTTCCGAGCCGTGTCCCCGGCTCGGAGGACTCGGCCGAGGTGACGAGCTCGCGAACCCCACTCGCTAACGACTCGCCGCCCCGAAGTGTTATTCCGCGCTTCGTCGAGGTGGTCCATGAGTGGTCCCGGCATCAGCACCGTACACGTCGTCGATGACGATCGAGCAATTCTCGATTCACTGACGGCGCTCTTCGAATCCGTCGGGCTCGGTGTCCGAGTCTATGACGCCCCCGAGAAGTTTCTCGAAGGCGACATCCCGGATCGCGGGTGTCTCGTCACGGATCTTCGAATGCCGGGGATGAGCGGGTTCGAGCTCGTCAAGCGGGTGCGCGAGCGCGCGCCCGACCTTCCGGTTCTGTTCATCACGGGCCACGGAGAAGTTCCTTTGGCCGTACGGGCCATGAAGGATGGCGCCGTCGACTTTCTCGAGAAGCCCGTTCGCCACCAGGAGTTGCTGGCCCGCGTGCAGGAAGCGATCAGACGCGGGGACGAGGGCCTCGCGGACCGAAAGCAACAGCACGAAATGGCGGTGCGCCTGTCGCGGTTGACCGACCGGGAACGGGAGGTGCTGAGTCAGGTGGCGGCGGGGCGGACGAGCCGGCAAATCGCCGAGGCGCTCCGGATCTCGCTCAAGACGGTCGAAGTTCACCGCTCCCGCATCATGGAGAAGATGCAGGCGCGCAACGTCGCCGACCTCGTGCG
>JALGZO010000110.1 GCA_025774865.1 bacterium
CCTCCATTGGGCGGGTGTCTCCGAGGACGTGATCATCTCCGAGATCATCGTCACGGACACCGTATTCGAGCTCGGCGTCGAACCGCTTCTCCGGTTACAAGAGGCCGGTGTCTCGGATCGCCTCATCCAGTTCATGGTCGATACCGGACTTCCTCAGGGGGACGCACCCGCGGTGGTGTACGAGGAAGAGTACTCCTCCGACGAGACCAGTGGTGAGACCTGGGTCAGCGTCATCGAGGAGGATCCCGAACCCGAGATCTCCTACCACGTCTCGCTCAGCTACAATTACCCGTCCTGGTGGTACGGCTGCTACTGGTCGGACTACTGGTACTACGACTGTTACTACTATCCGTATCGCAGCAATTACTCGTTCCACTTCGGTGCGTGGTATCCGGGCTGGTACAACTGTGGCGGACTCTATCTTTGGCCCGGTTGGGGCTACCGTAGCTACTGGTACGCCAGCGTCGGTTTTCACTACGGCCACCACTACGACTCCTACTATGACTACCCATCGTACCCGGGCGGTGGGCACCACGAGTACTCCCAGGTCAAATACAAGTCGAATCAGGGTACCGGCCCGATCGCCTCGGTCACGTCCCACGATCTCGGGCTCAAGATGCGCGACGGCCGGCGCGTCGCAAAGGAGAAGCCCTCCGACCTCGACCGTCCGCGGCACAAGCGGGGCGGTGATCGGGTCCGCAAGGATCGCATCCTCGCCGACGCGAGCCTCGGAAAGCCGCCGGCGGATCGACCGGTCCGCAGCGGTCGCCCGGTGAAGGGCAGCGGTTCCGCCCGCGTGGACGATCGCACCCCGCGGAGTCCGGGCGGCGAGCGGGTCCTGGTGGGCTCGCGTCGGACCCGGCCCACGAAGCCCACTCGCGTCGTCCGGGAGCCGGCGCCCAAGCGCCCGGTGAAGGTCTACCGGAGCGCGCCGACGACGGGGAAGGTCACGGGCGGGAGTGGGAGATCTCCGGCGACCAAGAGCCGTCACGTGACTCCGGCACCGAAGACGAGGGTCTCGTCGCCGGCGAGGCCGAAGTCGTCGGCACCGAAGTCGTCCCCGCGGGCCGTCAAGCGAGCGCCCTCTTCACGAGCGCCCTCCGGAGTGAAATCCGCCCCCGCGCCTCGTCCGCGAGGATCAGGATCGTCGGGCCGCTCGGCCGGGAAGTCCACCCGGCACGGCAAGGGGCGTCGCTGAGATCCTCTCGCGTCAGCTCTGAACCGCGAACGTGACCGATCGAGCCGCCTCCCGATCCGCGACTCGGTCGGTTACCTTGACCTCCACGTCGTACAGGTCCGAAGTGAACGTGGCGGGGTCCAGAACGATCCACTCGCGAGCGACACCGGCCTTCCCGGTCCCGTCGTAGGCCGTCGCCACGCCCGGCACGACGCGCCCCTTCGAGCTCCCGAACCACGATGACGTCTCCGTCTTTTGCGGCCGGATCAGGAATTCGACCGTGTAGAGAACGTCGCCGGTCGGAGAGGCGGTCAACCCGTAGATCTCGAAGAAGAGATACGCGTCGCGGTCCCTGGGGAAGGTCCCGAGTGGATAAGGCACGACCTGATACGGCCCCTTGAGGAACGGGTCCCCGGGTTGTCCCCCCCTCACGTCCAGGGCGAGCTGGAGGTCGGAGATCGCGAGCTGGCCCTCGGGAAACTCGAGGACGTTCACGTCGGTCGTGAAGATGCCGACGTCGCCGCTGACGCTGTCGCGCACGGAAAGTGCGAGCCGATACTCGCCGGGTGCCGCCAGAACCTGGGCCTGGTCCACGACGATTCGGCCCTCCAGATCGTCGATCGAGTCCTTGTGGTCCTCGGTGCGTTGTTTCCGACGAGCGACCTCCCGGTAGTCGTCCGTCTTCAGAACCACATCCATGCCGAGGACGGCGTCGAAACCTCCCGTGGGGGCCGCGAAGTAACCGAGATCGTTCGCCCAGTAGGCGAAGTTGAGTTCCAGCTTCGACTGTCCGGCTTGATCGCCGGCGAAGCTCAACACGTCGAAGACGAAGTCCAGGCGCTCCCCTCCATGGTCGTGAAGGTACGCCTGTGGCTGCTCGCGGTAGGCCACCTGTCCCTGTTCGAGCATCGAATCCATGCGTTGGATCGCCAGTTCCGTTTCGGGGTCGTACGACTCCATCTCTCGCAGCTGATCGAAGTGCTGGTCCTGCTGAATGTGGCGCTCCTCCTCGAGATCCCTTCGGGACTGGTCGATGTCGCGCGGCGACGCTCGGAGAGTTCCGGTTCCCGCGAGCTCGAAGTGGTCCTGGAAGTTCCCCTGAAACCGCGGATCCTCGAGCCGGTAGGCTTGCCCGAGCCAATAGTAGACCCACACCTCTTTCGGGGGCACGAGCCCCAAACCCTCGATGATGTCGGCCGGGATCTCCCGGCGCGCGTCCGGAGTACCGTAGCGGAGGAGGAGCTCCCCTCGCTTGTCCCAGCCGGGAGGCTCGTCGATCGCGAAGCGTTGTTGCACGTACGCGAGACGTCGGAAGTGTTCGACTCGACGCTCGTTGATCTCGGTCGTGGGAGTGGGGTCGAGCGCTCCCCACACGACGCGCATCCATTCGGCCCGATCCGCCTCGGAGACCTGCAGGTACTCCGCCTGCCGTTCCTCCGTCAGCACGTATTGGAGATGGACGAGGGCTTGGTCGTCGTAGACTTCGGGAGCGGTGGGCGCGGGGCCGAGGTCGATGGCGGGCCGGTAGGTCTTCGTGCCGCCGCCACCGCAGCCACCGATCGCGAGAAACACGGCGCCGAGCGAAAGAGCCAGCGCGGCGCGACGGGTGGGACACTCACTCATCGAAAACGCCGCCCGCGACCGGCTCAGTAGTCGATGCCGATCGTGAAGTACTTGCGTGCACCGCCGATCCGGCTCCTGATATCCGTTCGCCAGGCGACGTCGTACTTGAGCGCGAAGTAGCCGAGCCCGAGCCGGAAGCCGAAACCGTAACCCCCCGTGAGATCGTCGAAACGACCGTTCTTGATGAAGCGGGCGTTCTCCCACCACGCGCCCCCGGCGTCGAAAAAGAGGACTCCACCGATCCCCCCGAGACCGACCCGCAGCGGCCAACCCAGCCGGAGGGTCTCGACCAACGGGAATCGCAGCTCCGCGTTGAATATGCCGATGTGATTGCCCTCGAGTTGTCCGTAGCTCAACCCCCGAATCGTCTCTGGTCCGCCGATGCGGAAGATCTGCGGCGTGAGCCGGGGGAACACGCCGCCGAGGAGCCGGAGC
>JALGZO010000111.1 GCA_025774865.1 bacterium
TCTCGTGGTTCCGCGCCGGATCGTAGCCCTCAGGCTTCACGTACACGATGTCCCGAATCGTCTCCAGGACCCCGTTTCCCATCACCCGGTCGGACGCCACGAGCACCTCCGGATCTTCGATCTCCTCGGTCGCGATGCGAATCTCGGTACTCGGCACCACCATCGGCCGCACCTGGAGAAACGCGAGGCGCGCCGGAAGGTCTGCTTTCGCGTCAAACGTCACGGCGAATTCGATCTCGACCGGCGTCTCAAGCGCCTCCTCACAGATGTCGAGCAGCACACGCACCAGATCGTTGATGGGCCACTCGCCGAGCTCCAGAAGCGGAGCGAAGTTCAGGGCGCGCGGTCCTTCCACACCCGTGCCGGGAGTCAGCCGGTCCGATGCAGCGGTATAGGTCGAGGCCGCGTAGCGCAGCGTACCGTCAAGGTCGGCCTCCTCGAGACTCGCGCACTCCAGGTACTCGGTCTCCCGGACCGGGTCGTACTCGGGAGACGGACCCATGTTCACTGCCCAGAACTTGGTCTGCGTGTTCCGCAGCAGATCGCCCGCGGACGCGAAGGGCGGAGGCGTGCGGGGCTGCGCCGGCGAGTATGCCCAGGTGATCCCGCCATCTACGATGGTCTTGCCGAGGCCGTGGGCCAGGTTCACCACACCCTCGTCGCGCCCAGCGCCGCCCACCGGATAGTAATTGTAAGAACGGGCCACCCCTGAGATGTCGGGGTAGAAACGATCGAAGTGCCGCAGGCCGACGACCTCCTGGATGACGATAGCCATCTTCTCCCCGGTTGGAGGCTCCCCCGTCCTTTGCCGGTAGGCCTTCGCGTCACGAAAGAACGTGGAGGCGTACACGTACTTCACTGCCTCAACCAGGACCTGAAAGCGGGCGTTCGGATCCGCCTGGTTGTTGGGGATCATCTTCGTGGCGTAGACACCGGCGAAAGGCTGGAACAAAGCGTCCTCCAGCAAACTCGAAGATCGAATCGCCAAGGGAGTGTGGACCTCCTCGGTCAACGCCCGAAGGTCGCCCACCAGCTCGACGGGAAGATCAGCCTTCTGGAACGCATGTGCCATCCGATCGTCCGGCAGGTCGGAGCGGGCGGTCTCGCGAAGCAGGTTGCGTTCGAGGAACGCGTCGAACAGAGTCGAGGTGATCACCGTCATGGTCGGGATCCCGACCTGGACGCCCGGGCGACGTGTCCGCTCCAGATTCTGGTCGAGGACGTCGCGGATCAGCAAGAGCCCGCGGGCCTTGCCCCCGACCTCGCCGTCGCCGATTCGCATAGACCGGTGGCCGGAGCCGAAGAAGACCCGGTCGAACCGAACGTGCGTGCTAGACCCAGCCGCGCTCCCGGCAGGCCTCGGCCACCCGCGTGATTCCGATGACATACGCTGCATCCCGCATCGAAAGTTTCTCTCTCTCGGCCAGCTCGTGGACCGCGATGAACGTGGCCGTCATCTTGACATCGAGCTTCCCGAGCACCTCGTCCTTGCCCCAGTAGTAGTTCATGTTGCTCTGGACCTGCTCGAAGTAGCTGGCGGTGACGCCCCCGGCGTTCGCGAGGAAGTCGGGCAGAGTGAGGATCTTTCGCCCCCGCAGGATCTCGTCCGCCTCCGCAGTTGTGGGACCGTTCGCGCCTTCGGCGAGAATCTTCACGCGCGGGTGAATGCTACCGACGTTCTCGGCGTGGATTTGATTCTCGAACGCAGCAGGAATCAGAATGTCGACTTCCTGCTCGAGCCATGCGTCGCCCGGGAGGGCTTCGTAACCGAGGTCCCGAGCTTTGGCGCGATCGATACCGCCGAAGCGATCTGTGATCCCGACCAGGGTCTCTAGATCGATTCCGTCCATCTTCCGGAACGTGTACGCTTTCTGATCCGCCTGGTCCCAGCAGGCGACGGAGAGCACGGTCCCCCCGAGCTGCTGGTAGAGACGGATCGCGTGCTGCGCCACGTTGCCGAATCCTTGCACGCTGGCCACCGTGTCTGTGGCGCGCATTCCCAGCACCTTGAGGGCCTCGCGCATAGTGAACGCGACGCCGTACCCGGTCGCTTCGGTCCGCCCCAGAGAACCTCCGAGCCCGATGGGCTTGCCTGTGATGAAGCCCGGCACCCGGCTTCCGATGATGGCCTCGTACTCGTCCAGCATCCACAGCATGTGCTGCGGGGAGGCCATGAGGTCCGGTGCTGGCACGTCGATCGCCGGGCCCAGATTGCGGACGATCTGGCGCACCCACTTCCGGCAGATCTGCTCCTGCTCCCGTGCGCTCAGGTTGTGGGGATCGCAGACGACACCGCCCTTCGCACCCCCGAGCGGAACGTCTACAAGCGCGCACTTCCACGTCATCCACATGGCCAGCGCCCGAATCGTGTCGAGGGTCTCTTGCGGGTGAAAACGTATTCCCCCCTTGCCGGGACCACGGGCATCGTTGTGCTGCACGCGGAAGCCGCGGAAGACCCGGGAGCGCCCGTCATCCATCTTCACCGGAATGGCAAACGAGTACTCACGAAGGGGCTCCCGCAGGAGCTCACGGGTCGGCCGATCCAGACCGATCATTTCTGCGGCTCGATCGAATTGCGCCTGAGCGCTCTCGAAGGCGTTGTAGGACTTGGCGGCTGCCATGGTCGGCGTGGCCACGGGGTCTCCTCCTCTAGACCGGTCAGCTCCGGGGTGCGGCTAACTCCTGTGCCAGCAAGAATCTACCCGTTCCCGGTCTCTCCGGAAAGACGATACGGAAGGCAGCCTGTCGCACCTCTGGAAGGGCTGGCGTGATGCCCTCGTGATCGTTCGACCGAGCACGGTCATCACTTGGCAGCGGCGAAGATTCCGCGACCACTGGCGGCGACTTTCGGGCCCCGGCAGGCCGCGGATCAGCCCAGTTCGCGAGCTGATCCGCCGTATCTCATCGGCCAACCCGCTCTGGGGAGCCCCGAAGATCGTCAGCGAGCTCGCCAAGCTCGGGATCCACGTCGCGCCGTCGACCGTCGACCGATATCGGGTCCGACCGCCACGCGGAGGCGTCCCGAACTGGCGAAGCTCCCTAAGAAACCACGCACCGGATCTCGTATCCGTGGACTTCTTCACGGTCCCGACCATCAAATTCCGCGTGCTCTTCGTGTTGCTCGTCCTCGCGACCGTTTGATCGGGTCGCTCCGGAGGGAGTGCCTGAACCACCGCATCGTCCTCGGGGAGGACCATCTCCGGCGTATTCTTTCGGGCCCGTCCATTCACTTT
>JALGZO010000112.1 GCA_025774865.1 bacterium
ACGACCTGTTCGACGCGCTGCAGACGATGGTGGAGGGCGCGGTGCAGGTGGGTGGGCAGATTGATCTGGTTTGGGTGTAGGGGGGCGAGGAGGACGCGCAAGAGGGGACCCATTCCTATCGCAGGACGATCATCTTTCGCGTCGTTGTTTCCGATCCGACCCGCAACGCATAGTGATACACGCCGCTCGGCACGCCACGGGCGCTCCACACGACACTGTAATCGCCGGCAGTTCGCAACCCCTCGACGAGCGTGGCGACCCGGCGCCCCGCAATGTCGTAGACCTCGAGTGTCACGGGTGCGGTAGCCGTCAGTGCGAAACCGATCGTAGTGGTCGGTCCGAACGGATTCGGGTGGTTCTGCTGAAGAGAGAGCCCCGCGGGCACGACCACCGCGACGATGCCCGTGGAGTAGAGTTCGATCGGCGCCCCGGGAGTAAGATCGCGACCAGTGAAGCCGGCGAAGTCGGGAGCGTAGCGGTGCACTCGAAACGCGAAGTTGTCGATCGGGGGGTCCCCCTGGGTCATCGGCCCATCGTCGTCGACCGGGTTGATGTATTGCCACACGAGCTGTTCCTGATCGTCGACCTCGAGGAAGTTTCCACTCGTACCCTCGCAAATCAACGTGTTGCCGTTCGGTTGACGCTGCGCACCCGCGATGATGTGGGAGAAGAGACTCTCGGGCGGATCGGCGATGTAGATCCACTCGGCCGCACCGGGCCCGTGGGGTGTCCACGGCGGCGGAACCGGGTAGTCTCCGTTTGCGTCGATCGTAGTCTCGATTTCCTCGACGGACGAGTAGGCTCCCTCCGGACGACCGTTTCCGTTGTTGAACACGAGTATGTTGCCGGCGCCCGGCTGCCCGTCCTTGATCCACTGACTGTCGTGCTGAAAGAAGAACTTCATGTCGAGGTTCGTCCCGCGATCGTACGCCTGCGGGTTGCCCCAGCGGTAAAGGATGTCTCCCCCCATCCCGCGAACGCCACCAGTGGATCCGGCCGCCTCTTCCGTAGTCGTGCTGTGATCGATAATCCAGAACTCGTTGAAGCGAGGAACGCTCATCACGATCTGGTCCAGGTCCGCGTTGTAATCGACGGCGTTCATGTGGAGCCAGTCGGCGTATCCGTGGTTCTGGTGGTAGTTGAGGTCGATTCGCTCGGGGTGGTCGGCCACTATCCCGAAGTTGGCCTTCGTCGGGTCGAAGTCCTGGATCAGGTGGTCCCACACGTGCCACTCCCACACAATAGTTCCACTCGTCGCGCCGTCGGGTTGTACTTCGATGATGTGATCGGGCCAGAGCTCGCCGTCCCAGAGCGATCCGGGATCTCGACCGGCGGCGACCGCCTCGGCCGACGACTTGTATTCCCAGGCGATCATGAGAACATTGCCGTTCGGGAGGGGCGCGAGATCGTGATGATGGCGCACGGTACTGTTCGAGTAGGTGAACTCCCAGAGCAGGTTTCCGTCCCAGTCGAATTCCTGTGCCATGCCCGAGCCACGTCCGAAGAAGGGAGAACCGCCGCTTGGTAGCTTCGCCCCACGTAGGAGGTGACCGTTTTCGAGAATGTAGGCCATGAGGCCGGGATCGTACTGGCTCTGCCAAGAATGAACGAGCAGGCCCTGATTGTTGATCAAGTACGTTTCGGGGTACCGGAAAGACTCGAAGAGCGTGTACCCGACGAACGCGCCCGGAGTATCGAGAATCAGGCCGATCGTCGTGGGCGGTTGCGCGTGCGCCGGGCAAGTGGCCCCGATGGGGAGCAATGGGAGGAGCGAAAGGAGGATCCGACCGGTTCTACGACGCATGAAGCCGACTTCCGATCTCGGCGGACGCTGTTCAGCGTGTGAGGTGCACGCAGGCACTTCAGCCTCGCAGGAATCAACGATCGAAGCGTTCCTGTCCCACCGCCTCATGTTTTCGCCGCGCACCGGTCTCAAGACTCCGAATTGCGGGCCACGCAGGGACGTGGATCGTCGCTGCTTGGACGGGATGGCCGCAAGGACGAGCATCAGACAGGCGGCGAGTCGAGGCATCGGCGACTCCCAGAGTGGGCCCAGAGTACGATCGAAATGACCAACACTCAAGCGCGTCCGAGATAAGGGTATGCCTGTCCCTTCCATGAGAAGGCCCCCCTTCGTCAAGCCTGGCCCAGCCCTGAATTTGATCGAACGACCGTGTCGCCGCCATGCTTCCATTCGCACTGTTTGTGGGCCGGATTGAGTGGCCCTGTGCATGATGAGGTCCGACCAGCCGGGCGCTGCTATCTCCCGAGCGACGTCGAATGCGTCTAGGGACAGGTCGCAGTCACCCGGACTGGGCGGTGTTCACGGCCCTCCGATGATTCACCTTGTCTCAGCAGATCTTCACCGCAGCTCGCTTTCATGCGGCCGCGTGATTGCACGCCGCGGCTCGAAGTGGCTGGTATTCGTTTTGAGTAACCCAAAGCCGGTGGAGCACGGTGGCCAGCTTTCGAGCGACCGCCACGACGGCTCGCCGCTTCGCGTTCTTGCCGCCACGATTGGCGAGCGCAAGTCCCCACCTCCTCAGGTCACAGTCCTCCCCGAAGGGTCCCAGGATATATTGAGCACACTGCACGAGAAGTCGCCGCAGGAACGGGTCACCGGCTTTGGTAATTCGCAGTTGCTTCTGGATCGTTCCAGAGTCGTCCTGCCGAGGTCTCAGTCCGAGAAACGCGCCCACCGCGCGACTCTTCTTGAAACGTGACGGATCCTCGAGCACTAGGACAAAGGCCAAGGCGGTGATCGGTCCGACGCCTCGGATCTGGAGGAGGTTGACGGTCTCCGGATATCGTTCTTCGCAGATCTTGGCGACCGTCCGATCGAAGGTCTTGATCTGTCTGGTCTGAATCTGAATGGCTTGCAGCAACGGCGAGACAGCCGGAACCAGAGGCCCCGGGATGTCACCTCTGACGTGATTCGGGAAACTGACCGGCGAGCACTTCTTCAAACGTACACCGAACGACTTCGCTAGGCCTCGCACCTGGTTGACCATCAATGTGCGCGATTTGACGAGACTGTCTCGTGTCTTCAGTATCGCCAGGTCCGCTTGAGCTTGATCGCTGCGGTGATGAACGGGGGCCAAGAGCTTTGGGTCAGCTGCTGCGAGACGTGCTAGCAACTCCGCATCCGCTCTATCATTCTTCGAGTCACTCTTGGAGATCAGTTGAAGCCTGCGTGGGTTAGCAACGATCACCCTCAGTCCGAGAT
>JALGZO010000113.1 GCA_025774865.1 bacterium
GGTACCTCACGTCACCGATCACGACCAGGGTGTCGTCTTCGGAGATATGGGGATCGGACAGCCGCTCGTAGTGCCTCTCGAGCCCGTGGCGCTCACCGGCCTCGCGCACGAATTCGTCCTGCGCTTCCTCGGTCTTTTCCGCGAGCCTGGCCCGCCGGATGAACTCGGTCACGTCTGCGAACTCTCGCTGGGCCGCCGGGATGATTTCCTTCATCTTGACGAGCTGAAATCCAGTGGGGATGTCGATGACCTCGCTGACCTCCCCGATCTCGAGGGCCCACACAGCTTCGGCGAACGCGGGGAACACGCGGGCGTCGGCCTTGAGGGTCATCACCCCGCCGCGATCGGCATCGTCGGATTCGGAATGCAGGCGGATCATCTCGGTGAAGTCCGCGCCCGACAGGATTTCCTGGCGAATCCCCTCGAGCCGGTCCCGAATCGCTTTCCGCTGCTCTGGGGCGAGCACCGCATCCTCCGCGCGAAGATAGATGTGCTCGGCCCGCGCGATCTTCGGGTCGCGGTACTGCTCGGGGTGGGAGTCGAAGTACTCGCGCAACTCTTCCGGGGCGACCGTGAGCTGGTCCCACCCCTGCGCATCGCGCATCGCCCCGATCAGAACACCGGTCGTGGCCTGCTGAACCGCCGCCGGCAACCCCGGGTCGTCGGCGGCGACCTCTTCCGCGAGAAACTTGCGTATCACGATCTCGGTGATGCTCGAAACGCGCCAGTCCGTCTCCTCGGCGTCACTGATCTGGACGTCGGGCGACCCGGAATCCGGTCTTTCGTAGTCGTCGAATTCGGAGCGATGAACCACGCCACCCTGGTAGGCGGCTACGACGTTGGGATCGCCGGCTCCGGGCGGGCCCTCACCCGAGCCCGAGGGCTTGGGTTCACCGGTGCACGCGGACCCCAGCGCCGCGGCGAGGGCGAGGATCCAACCGGAGAGGACGAGGGGACGGCGGGGCAAGTACAAGCGGTGCGATACTCCTGCGAGGATGGACCGAAGAGTTTATCCGGTCGTCTCAGGAGAGTCAAACGACAGTCGACGCCGGATGTTCCGGTAGTATCAGCGCAACCGCACCAGCTTCCGCGTCGAGCGGAAGGCCCCGGATTCCAGAAGAACGAAGTACACGCCGGGCGTCGCCAGCCTTCCGGTGGAGTCGACTCCGTTCCAGATCTCGAAGTGTCGCCCGGCCGGGGTGAATCCGTGGCGCAGGACCCGCACACGTCGGCCTCGCACGTCGTACACGACGAGGCTCGCGACGCCGTCCTCCCGGACCCCGAAGTCGATCCTCGACGAGCTCCGGAACGGGTTCGGCCGCCCGCCGTCGAGGAAGTAGCGGAGGATCGGGCCCGCGCGTACCTCCGGCGCGGGCGTGGGATTCGCCGCGCCCGAGGCCTCGCTCTCGTTGCCGGTGACGTCCAGGGCCGTCACGAAGGCGAACGAGGCGGTCACCGGTTCCCACACCGTGCCGACGGTGAAGCCCAGCGCGGTCGCGGTCGCAGGATCGAATTCCGACTCCTCGGACTCGTACACGGCGAAATAGGCGTAGGTCGAGTCCATCGGCTCGGTCCACTCGATTCGCTCGGGGGCGACGAAAACCACGGGGCCGGGCGGCGCCGGGGGAAGGTTGTCGACCGAGTATCCACTGTCCGGGGCGGAGTCGAAGAAGACTCCCGGGACGGCCGTGTGGGCGGAGATGTAGAACACGGTCCAGGGAATCCCCCCCACACCGGTGCTGTCGGAGGTGGTGGGCACGACGGAGTCGTACGTGGGCTGCGTCGAGGCCGGCACGGTGGGACCGACCGGCTCCCAGGCGCCGCGAGGCGCCCCATCGACCCGGCGCCAGAAGGTGTAGTGCGTGATCGGGGTCGGGGCTCCCGTCGTGTCGCGCAAATCCCGCTGCCACGTCACGCGGACCTGTCCGCCCTGATCGTCGTCGACGTCCAGGACGCTCGCGATGATCGCCCGATCGGTGATCTCGATTGCGAGCGAGTCGTGATCCACGGACACGGTCTCCGGATCCGTCCCCACGAGAGTGTCGACCACGACTTGCGTGCCGCTGGGGGCCACGAAGCCCATCGTATAGCTGGAGTCCGGCTGCGCTTGAGGTGGGGACAGCGTACCCAGATCGTCCAGACTCCTGACCGAGAACGGAGCCCCCTCGTCGAGAAGCCGATTCCCGTTCGGGTCGAGGATGGAAACTCGCACCACGAGACTGTCGCTCCAGTGCACGCGAGCGGGACCGTCGGCCCCGAGGCGGATCGTGTCGGGGTAGACGGTGATACGGACTTCCAATGAGTCGGACAGCGGTGGAAAGGAAAGCAGATCCGTGACCACGAGCGTGTCCACGCCCTGGGCGAGCTGACTCGCGTAGGAGATCGTATAGCTCGAATCGGGGTTCTCGACCGCCGGCCCTCCCGGAACCAGGAGGGACCCCAAACTCGTCAGCGAGAAGTTCGGTGCCTCGCCGCCCGCGCGGGATCCGTTGGAATCCGTCACCTCGAAGTCGAGAAAACCCGTCTGGGTGGGAGCGACGCTATCGGGCGAGGCCGTCAGAATCTTCAGCTTCGCTATGTCTCGCCCCTCGTTGAAACGGTAGGCGCCCGCCGCCACCGAGCGATACGTGTCGACGGTCCCCGCCGGCCATTCGACGGTCAGCGAGTCGGCGATGGACTTTCCGCCCAGCCCGACCTGGACTGCGAGCGGATCCGCGAATCCCCGCCACGAATTCGCGGACACCCGGCGGCGCACGACGCTTCCCTGAACGTACGCCGTCACCCGTGCGCCGACGGCCACCGGCCCCGAGGCACGTCCGACCACGTGGGCGCGGATCGCGTTCCCCCGAGATCCCGCGTTCTCGAGATACAGGGCTGGTCCGAACTCGCTGAAGGCCAACGGACCCGCCCCTTGTTGCAGGTAGAGGTCCAGGTCCCCGTCCCGATCCACGTCGCCCCAGACGCCCCCGTCGCCCAGCCCCTCGGTCCCGCCCTCGATCCCCTCGGGCGCGGTCACGTCCGAGAAGACGGCACCGTCGTTGCGGAAGAGAGCATCCGGGGCGTTCGGAAGAGCGGACGTCCCCATGTCGACGACGTGGAGATCCAGATCGCCGTCGTTGTCGTAGTCGACCCACGCAATGTCGCGCGGCTTCAACATGGGGGCCAGACCGCGCTCGCTGGTGATCTCCGAGAATTGCGTGCCGTCGTTGCGCCACACC
>JALGZO010000114.1 GCA_025774865.1 bacterium
ATGTGCCAGCCGGGGTCGAGGTCGAGCACCATTCGGCCCTCGAAGACCTCGCCGGGGGTCACGCTCTTCCGGGGGAGGAACAGCTCGCCGGTGACGACCGACGACGACGTCTCGAGCGAAGGCCGATCCCCGCTCGCGATCGCGCGCCGATCGTCGCCCAGTACCTCCCGGGAGGGCGCCGGCTCGGCCAGGAGCGTTCTCAGCAGCCTCTCCACCGCCGGGATCTGTCGATGGCCCTGCCAGTACGCCCGCACCCGCCCCTGGCGGTCGAGGATCAAGCTCGTGGGAAACGCGCCGTAGGGGATCGAGAACCGCCGCACGTCAGAGGCGTCGACGACCGGAAACGAGAGCCACGGCTTGTGCGCCGCCTCTTTGAAGCCCTCACGCGTGGAGTTCCGGCAGATCGCCAGAACCGTGAGGCCGTCGTCGACGTACCGCTCGTGGACCTTCTGGATCGCGGGGAACTCGGCGCGACACGTCGCGCACCACACCGCCCAGAGATCGATCCAGACGACGCGACCGCGAAGAGACTCCGTGGTGTAAAGGTTGCCGTCGGCGCCGCGGAGCGAGAACTCGGGCGCGGGGCTCGCCCGCCCGGGCAAGACCATGCGGATCCCGCCGTCGAACTGCGCTGAGTCTTCGTAGCTGAGAGAGACGGGATCGGCCGGGCCCGCGTCGGCCGGAGCCGACGGCGAAAGCACGGCCGGCATACTGTAGTTGCGGTACTGGACCGGTCCACCGCAACCGGCGAACCCGAACCCCACACCCAACCACCCCGCGAAGAGGACGCCCACCGCCCTCCGTTGATCGCTCAGTGGGTCTCCTCCCAGATCGTCTTGTTCTGAAGATGATCCCACAATCGCATCTCGACCCGCCCCCTCGGGAGCGTGTGCCGCACGATGCCGCGCCACTGGCCGCCTTCGTCGACGAAGACCGCCATGGCGTTGCCCGGCGGCGGGACCTGAGCTCGCGCGCCATCCGCAAAATAGCTGTTGAACATGTAATGCGGTTGCGGCGATGGAAGAGCTCGTCTTCGCTCTCCGTCGCTTCTTCGTCGAGGTGCGGCTCGATCTCGGCCCATTTGGCCACCGGAAACCGGATCCACATGTCCTTCACCCCGAAGAAGCTCAAGCTCCTCTGGCCCAACGCTCTCTCGAAGCCCGCGGCGAAGGCCCCCGACGGCTCGATCCTGACCTCGCCTCGTCCCATCAAGACGGCCCCACTCGGGCCGTGATAGGTGCGGTAGGGCACCAGATAGCCGTTGAAACCGACGATCGACACGTCTCCGAGATCCAAGTCGAAGTCCTTCACTTCCTGACCCGTGTGTGACTCGCCGTGGAACCCGAATGACGGGATCAGCAACTCCGCCGGCGTCGGGACCCCCGGAGTGAGCTCGACGAACTGGTCCGAGAGATCGGACTGGAGCGTGGTGCCGCGCGGATCCAGGGCGATCCGGCCGATATGGCCGGGTCGATCGAAGAACACAGCCCTCCTGTCCGAGGGCGGAATCAGCAAGCTCATACCGCGCATCCGAGTGCCCTCGGCCGTGAGCGTGACGACTTCTACGGATCCGGCGACCGGTCCACGGTTTTCCACTTCGACGCGATACCGGTTGGACCGCTGGCCGGTCCCGCGCCCGTGCGAGTGAATACGGAAGTCCGGCACCTCGGTCGTTTCGAGGAGGGGCCACAGCGCTTTGTGATGGGTTACGAACGAGCGTGCGAGCACTTCCCGAAACGTCGCGAGATCGACGGTCGCGCCGGTATGGTTTCGTCGGAAGTCGGCCAGCGTCACCATCCACCGCGTCCGATCGGATACGGCCTCCGCCAACATGTGGGCGAGGAGAGCCCCGCGCGTCGCGAGGCAGTAGCGACCGTCGGCGGAGACCGGAACGAGGCCGGAAAGCGTCTGGTCGCGCGCGATTCCCGCCACGAATGCGTCACGACGCGAGCCGATCACCAGAGCCTCGGTCGGGGTCCGGTCCGTGGACTCGTCGAGCACGATGCGCGCGATGTCGCCCAGGTAGTCGGCCATCGATCGGGACAGCCAAGCAGCGTGGGGTCCGACGGATCGGAAGTTCTCGGTCCAGAATGTCGCTGCGATCGCTCCTCCGAGATCGCGCTCGAGGAGCGTCGGATCGGGGCCGGCGGCGGCCACGACATCTTCGTCCCAGAACACGACACCCGATCCGCCCGCAATCATGTTCTGTCCGACGTCGATCACCTTCCACGTGCGCGTATCGTCCTCGGCCCGGAGTCCGGTCGCGATCGCCGCAGTGAGCTTCGCGAGCCGATCGACGAGGGGCGCGTCGTCGGTGCGTCCGGGGCGCCGGTAGACCTCGAACCCGGAGGCGGCAGAAGTTTGCTCGTAGCGCCCCCACGCCGCGTACGGACGCGCCGCGGCCGTCGTGGTCCAGGGTCCGCTCGCGGTCCCCGCGCCCGCCGCGATCCCGGTCAGTCCTTCGGCGAGTTGAAATGTCGTCGAGTGGACGGGAAGCTCGTCGGCCTCGGGCGCGGTCTGAGCGAACCAGCCCGCGCCCGGCAGGAGGAACCCGCCGTCGGCCGCGGCCCGGATGCCCCACGCGTCGGCGGAGACCGTCGTCTCCAGACCTACGACGCCGGTCTCCCCGGACGAAATCGGGGTGGGGAGCGAAATGGAAACCCGTTGCAGGAGCGTCCCGGGGACCTCCGCTCCCTCGGTGCGCGCCGGCTCTCCGTTCACCTCGGTCTTCGTTACCGAGAGAGCTCGACTCAGGTAGAGATCCACCGCGTCCTGGGCGGTAGTGCCGTCGACACGGATGGTGAGCTGGCTGCTCACGCGGACGCTGGCGGGATCGCGGGCGTCCACCGTGATCTGGGCCCGGGTGATCGTCTCGGCCTGAGAAACGGTGGTGAGGGCCAGGAGCCAGAGAATCCCGAGCCCGAGCACCTGTGCGGCGCCCAATCTAGAGCGCGGCCTCAAATCGCTTCTTGAATTCGACCTTCGAGGCGGCGCCGACGACCTGATCCACGAGCTGGCCACTCTTGAAGAACATCACGGTCGGGATCGAGCGCACTGCGAACTTCGCCGCAGTCGAAGGATTCTCGTCGATGTTCAGCTTCACCACCTTGACCCGGCCGCCGTACTCCTGCGCCAGCTCGTCGAGAACGGGCGCGATCAGCCTGCACGGACCACACCACTCGGCCCAGAAATCCACGACGACTGGAAGGTCGCCCTGCAGAACCTCCGACTCGAAGCTCGCGTCGGTCACGGCCACGGCGTTGCTCATGTTGTTTCCTCCTCGCTTTCTTCCCGAGCCTTCTTCAACACGTCGTGAAGGCGGATCTGGATATCCACGGGCATCGACGTGTCCGTGGCTTCTCGATAGAGCCGGATCACCTTCTTCACGCTGTCCACGTGAATCATGCAATCCGGGCAGTCCTTGAGGTGCTTCTGGACGTTCTCGCAGACCGCTTCCTTGAGATCGTCGTCCAGGTAGTCGGAAAGCAGCTCCTGCACCTTCTTGCAGGTGATCATGACGTCTTCTTCCCCGCTCCCGACGCCTTCCGGTCCCGGAAGACGCGGCTGAGTCGGTCCCGCAGGTGGAGCCGACTCCGGTGAAGCCGAGACTTCACCGCCGGCACGGAGAGTCCGAGGACCTCGGCCACCTCCGCGTTCGAAAGCCCGTCGATGTCGCGCATCGTGAACACCACGCGGTAGTCCTCCGGGAGCTCGGTGAGGACCTGCTGAAGGTGCTCACGAAGCTCCTGGTCCATCACGTCGTCCAGCGGCGAGCTCGCGAAGTCCCGGATCTCGTCACCCCACCACTCGTCCGGACCGGCCACATCCTCGAGAAAGACCTCACGCTTCCGGCTCGCCTTCCGAAGCCTCATCAGGGCCTCGTTCGTCGCGATCCGGTAGATCCATGTCGAGAATCGCGAGCGCTCCTCGAAACGCGCCAGGTTCCGGTAGACCTGCAGGAACGTATCCTGAAGGACCTCCTCGGCGTCCTGAGTGTTCCCCATGAGCCTCAAGGCGTGGTGGTAGACCCTCGACTGGTGCCGATCGATCAGCTCCGCGAAGGCAGCTTCGTCTCCCGCCTTGGCCCGGCGCACGAG
>JALGZO010000115.1 GCA_025774865.1 bacterium
GCGGCATGGGGGACCGAGATCAACCTGAGAATGAGGGGACACCCCTGGGATCGGGTGCGGCAATGATCCGCGTCATGTGAGGGGGTGATCTTGGTCAGGTGGCGCCTGGAACTTGCGCAGGCTCGGGGCGACCGGAATAGACACGACAACCTCAGACCTTTCACTCATCGCGAACGCGAGCGGGACACCGTCTCGCGAAGTGCCACTTGAATTCCGGGCGAAGAGTGGCGGTTGGTCGGCCATTCGGCAGGCGAAGTTCCACGCGCGGGCCGGAGAGTTGGCGCCGAAGCGCCGGACCGCGCAGCCGGTACGTGACTATTCCAGAACCTTGCGGTGCACGAGGGAGTAATAGCGAAAGCGCGCTGGCATGTGAGAACCGACCGACGCGATCACGATCACAGCAAACAGGATTGGTACACGATAATCCCACAACCAGGGAACGATACAGAGGAGCAGCACCTTGGAGAAAACGAGGACGCCTCGCCCCTGGTAGCACCAGCGAAAACTGGGGTAGGCCTCGAGCACGACCAGACAAAGGCCAGTGAGAATCGAAACGCAGAGCCAGATGAAGAGTTGACGTGCGTCTACGTTGAACACGTGCCCACCGACCAAAATCCCGGTACTGCCGATGTGCGCAGTTCGAAAGGCAATGTTCCAGGCGCGCGTATACGGCAGAGCTCGCGGCCACTGAGAGAAGAGAATTCGATGCAGAGTCCTCATGTCCCGTCACCCGCGGACCGTCATCCGCCGTCTTCCCGCAGCCGCGTGATCTGCCACCTCCTGCAGGTGCACCGTGAAATCGCGCAGAGTATCTCCCGCGCGCGCGCAGGATGGCAGACCGGGCAGGCACGCGAGGACTATTGCGCTCCCCGGTGGCCAGCGCAAGGCGAAGGATGGTGTGCGATGGTTCTGATGCCACCGACTTTACTGCAAGCCAATCGACCCCATGACGGCGATGACGTCGTTGCGCGCACTGCCGTTTGCGCCTTCGCCGACGACATTACTCAGCCCCTTGGAATAGCGCAGGTCGACGCCGAAGGTGCGCTCGGCCACCTGGAAATCCACTCCACCGCCGACCACAAGGCCGAAGTCGAAGGTGCGAACCTGGTCTTTGACGTCGACGTCGGCGTCACTGCCGTTGCCCTGGAGCTTCGACTTGGCGGAGAGGTTGACGGCCAGCGACGGCCCGAGAAAGAGCGAGGGCTGGACCGGCGCGCTGTGCAGAAACCCGACTTTGGCGAGAACGGGCACGTCGATGTAGCCCATATGCGTGGACGCGGTGTAGCCGCCGGCACTCTCGGCGTCTCCCTTCACCGAGTAGAGCGCCTCCGTCTGAATCGTCAGACGGCGATTGACTGGGATGCCCCACCAAGCGCCGACAGCATAGCTCTGCAGTGAGTTGTCGTCCTCTAACTCCTGTGGATCGACATTCAAATTCGAGATGTTCATACCGCCTTTGATACCGACGTGATAGACGGTGGTCGACTGAGAACTCACTGGAACGAAATCCGAATGCCCCGCTGTGGACCGTGTATCGCGAGCCAGGTCGGAATCCGAAGGTCCCGCTGTGGGCGGCGTATCGCGGATGATCTGGAACACATCGGCCATAGGAATCGAAACGTTGCGGCCGCTCTCGGTTGTGATCTTCAGGAGACCACCTGTCTCCTGAACGATCGTTCCAGTAATCGACTGAATGCCGGTGACGCCGCGCTGCGAGAAGTAGACGGTGTCGGCCTGGACGACGGCCGGGCCGGCCAGCGCAATGAGGGCGGCAAGCGAGAGATTGCCAAGCTTCACTGGACTCACCGATTGGGGCGGGCGGAATTGCGTTTGCTAGAATCGGCGTTGCGGCAAACGACCTTTAGATCTCAGACTCCGATCGGGAGGGGCACGCTACTTGGTGGTCGGGCCAACAGGTAGATACGGGGCGGGGTGGTTCTGCATCGGTGCCGGCGACGGTCCTGTGGTTCGAGTAAAGCTGTCGATCTCGACGCCGCTTCCGAGTCCGCCGTTGTCACCGAGACCGCGGAACGTCCCGCGGTAGATCGCGATTTCTCCGCCGTTGTTGATGAGCACCGTGTAGTTCGTCTCTGAGAGGTTGCAGCTGCTCCAGTAGTCGACGCGAACCGTGTAGGTGCCCTGTGGCGCGGATCCGACGCCCCAGGTGATGTTCTCGTTGCGCACGCCGTCGATGATGCAGGCGGCATTCGAATCGAGGTCGAGCTCGCCGCCGCTCGGGGATCGACGATTGTCCCAGTAGATCTCTCGACCTCCCGGTTCGACGACGTGGAGATCGACGTCGCTGTCCGCATCCCATGACACGGTCACCTGCACGTCTCCGGTGCCGACGACCAGAGCGTCGAAGGGCCTCTCTGCCAGCGTCCCCACGTTGCCCGTCGGATCCGCCGCCGAGATGTACAGCTTGAAAGCGTCGCTTGGAAGGACCCGCGGGAACGTGATCAACAAGTCGGCGGACGTGGTGGGCGCCGGCAGCGGGATCTCGAAGAAGCCACTTACCGGAACGAAGAGCGGGGAGATGGGCATGCTGCCCGCCACGTAGACGGTGTTGAACGGCGTCGGAGACGTGACGTTCAGCGTCGCCGTCCCGCCGTTCACGATCGTCGAATGCCCGTCGACTGAGATAGAAGGTCCTTCGGTCGTCGGCCATGGGATCTGACTGGTCCGCAGCGATCCCTGCGTGGCGTCGATGGAAACGGAAGCAACGTAGTCCGCGATGGTCTCCCCGTCCTCTGAGGGCGAAGAGGGGTCGTCACCACACGCCCCCACGCACAGCGCCAGCGCAGCCATCGTTGCGAGCCGCGTCGATGGTTTCTGGAACACAGCAATGCCCTCGTGGAGCTCAGCGATTGTGTACACCTCCGCCGTAAGGTGTCGGCCTCCCGGAGACTCCACTTGAGGCGTGCGGAACGGCGAACGGGGATGAAGTCCCCAGAATGTTGGACGTCTCCATCTGTCTTTGGCAGGCGGTCAATCGGAAAGTGGGCTGAGAGGTCCGGTGAGGGCCTGAATCGGGGTTTTCGGCCCCCATGCCAGGATACACAGCAAGGAGGGAGTCCGATGGTCGGCAAGGACGTGGTCCGCCAGATCCGTAAAGCGACCCGCGGCACCCTCAGTTTCGAAACGGAAGGATACCCTGACGGCCCTTCTTTTTGTGAGGGGAGTCAGATCAAGTCGTGTCGACTACACCT
>JALGZO010000116.1 GCA_025774865.1 bacterium
GGTCGAGTAATACCACGATTGCCCGACCGATTGCCCGCCGTAGACACTCGCGGCGGCGGGCCCGACCGGGTAAACTCTTCGCGCATGCTCCGTTACCGGTTCCCCCGCCGGAGGTCCCCCTTTGATCGAAAAGCGACTCTCCCACTACGAGGTCGAGGACAAGATCGGCGAGGGCGGCATGGGTGAAGTCTACCGCGCGTCGGATACCAAGCTGCGCCGGCAGGTCGCGCTGAAGGTCCTTCCCACCGATTTCGCGTCCGACCCGGAGCGGATGGCGCGATTCCAGCGCGAGGCGCAAGTGCTCGCCTCGCTCAACCACCCGCACATCGGACAGATCTTCGGACTCGAGGAGGACAGCGGCACGCACGCTCTCGTCCTCGAGCTCGTCGAGGGACCGACGCTGGCGGACCGGATCGCGGCCGGGCGGCTACCCGTGGACGAGATCGTGAAGATCGCGCTGCAGATCGCAGAGGCACTGGAGTCGGCGCACGAGCAGGGAGTCATCCACCGGGATCTCAAGCCGGAGAACGTGAAGCTCACGGAGTCCGGACAGGTGAAGGTGCTCGATTTCGGTCTCGCGAAGGCCATGGAGGGGAGTCAGCCGGATCAGGGAATGTCGCAGAGCCCGACGATCTCCCCTGCCATCACCGGCGCCATGACCGCCGCGAACGTCATCCTGGGTACGGCCGGTTACATGAGCCCGGAGCAGGCGCGCGGACAGGCAGTCGACAAGCGTGCAGACATCTGGGCGTTCGGAGTCGTGGTGTACGAGATGTGCACCGGACATCGCCTCTTCATCGGCGACACGGTCTCCGACACGCTGGCGGCGGTGCTTCGCCTGGAGCCGGAATGGGACGCGTTGCCGGCCGAGACGCCGGCGAAGGTGAAGCGGCTTCTCCGACGGTGCCTGGAGCGAGACCCGATCCGTCGCCTGCGCGACATCGGGGACGCGCGGATCACGTTGGAAGAGGTGCTGGCGGGAGACGTCGAGGAGCCGGAAGCGGCCGCGCCGATCGCTCCGGCGGCCGCCGAGCCGGGCCGGCGTGTGCTTTTCGGCGCCGTCGCCGCGGCCCTGGTCGCTGGAGCCGCCCTCGGCTTCCTCGGGCAACGCTCCCGGCAGCCGGCCGCGCTCGAGCTCCCGGTCGTGAAGTTCGAGATTCCGATCCCCGACCTGCAGACCACGCTCGCGTCCGGAGGCACCAGCGCCGCGATCTCCCCCGACGGACGGCGGATCGCGTACACGAGCGACGGGACGCTCTGGGTCCGAGACCTGGCCGAGCTGGAGCCGCGCGAGCTTCCCGGCACGGACGGGGCCGAGATGCCATTCTGGTCGCCCGACGGTGAGTGGATCGGTTACGGCGACCGCGAGAAGCTGTTCAAGATCCGCATTCAAGGCGGCACCCCGCTGACACTGTGCGAGTTGGAAAACGCGTTCAACCCCGCGGCCGGCGGCGCGTGGGGAGAGAACGGGCGGATCGCGTTCACGGACGGAAGCGGCCAGCTCTGGAGCGTCTCCGGGCAAGGTGGCGACCCCGACACGCTTCTGCCCCTCGACCCGGAGGGCGATGCGGACTTCCACAACGTGTCCCTTCTCCCCGAGGGCAAGGGACTGATCTTCGTCGTGCACCGCAAGGAAGACACGTACGACCGGATCGACGTGATCGCGAACGGCCGGCGCAAGGAGCTCCTCTTCATGGAGGGCGAGGAGCTCAGCCATCCGACGTGGTCCCCTCCGGGGCACATCATCTTCCACCGATCACCGACGAATCCCGGGATCTGGGCGGTCCCGTTCTCACTATCGAGCCTGGAGATGACGGGGGAACCGTTCCTGGCACTCCCCGATGCCGTGATGCCTTCGGTCTCCCGTACCGGGACGATGGTGCTCGCGCCCGGCACCGTCACGGGAGGGAGCCAGCTGAGGTGGGTGGATCGGCAGGGCACGCCCGGCGAGCGGCTCGGCGTGGCGCAGGTGCAAATGTCGTACTTCCCGCTCTCACCAAGTGGAGAGCAACTGGTGGTCCGCGTCCGGAGTGAGGACGTCGATCTCTACGTGGTCGACGTGGTGCGCCAGACGCAGACACGTCTGACGTTCTCGGACACGACGGAACGGTTCCCCGTGTGGAGCCGTGACGGACGGCGGATCTACTACGAAAACTCGCAGAATTTCCCCGTGTCGACGATGTGGGTGACGAACGCCGACGGATCCGGGGAACCCGTCGAGCTCGGCCCAGGAATCTCGGCCGCCCCGTCCCCGGACGGACGGTTCTTGATCTACTCTCTCTACGCCGGTGAAAGCCAGGACTGGGATCTCTGGTACCGCCGCCTGGACGAGACCGGCCTCCCAGTCGGAGAGCCCGAGATGTTCCTCGACACTCCCGCGGTCACCGTGGGGCCGCAGATCTCGCCGGACGGCCGATTCGCCGCGTATTTCTCGGACGACACCGGGCAACACGAGATCTACCTGAAGCCGTTTCCGGGCGGCTCTGGAAAGTGGCAGATCTCCGTCGACGGCGGACACTGGCCTCACTGGAAGCCGGACGGGACCGAGTTGTACTACGTGTCGGGCAACGACATCATGGCGGTGTCGGTGGAGTTGGATCCGGTGGTGCGGCTGGGCACGCCGGTGCGACTGTTCACGCGCCCCGATCAGATCAACGCCATGTCGTTCGGCTGGCCCGACAACTTCGAGGTGACTCCGGACGGGGAGCGGTTTCTCATCGCCGTGCGCCCGGAGGGGCACGACGACACGGAGGAGCGGGGGCTCGTGGTCGTGCAGAACTGGTTCTCCGAGATAGCCGAGCGGGAGTAGGCGCGACGGCGGCGATGTCCGAGTTGCTCCTCGTCGAGCCTCCGGTGCAGGAACCGGCGGTGTGCTAATCTCGGAACGTTCGGAGCCCAGGAGAGACGATGTCCAGGGAGAAGTTCCGGCGCTCGACCGATCTCGAGACGGGATCCACCGGCCCGGGAAACCACGCCGCGCTGTCCAACGTCGAGCTCGCGACGGCTCTATGGCACGTCCCTTCCAACCTCATGATTCTCTCCCCCGAGCTCCGTGTCGTATGGATCAACGAAATCATGGCGGAGACGTTCGCTCTTGATCCGGTCCGGTCGGTCGGCGAGCACTGGTATGACCTCGCTCCGTTCATGCGCCGAAGGGACGCGTACTACCAGCGTGCCATTCATGGCGAGTCGTTCGACTTCCCGTGC
>JALGZO010000117.1 GCA_025774865.1 bacterium
GAACGACAAGTGCGCGGGGGGAACGGGTGTCGTGCTGGACAAGATCAGCGCCAAGCTCGGTATTCCGGCGGAGCGGCTGGCCGAGCAGCACTACGATGGCGTTAAGCTCCACCCCGTGGCCGGAAAGTGCGGGGTCTTCGCCGAGACTGACATCAACAGCCTGCAGCTGGTGGGGATCCCCACGGACCAGCTCATGGCCAGCCTCTTCGACGCGATCGTGGGACAGAACCTCGCCGTCCTCACCCGAGGCCATACGCTACGCCCATACGTTCTGCTCCTGGGCGGACCGAACACCTTCATCCGCGGGATGCGGGAGGCCTGGAAGGCCAACATCCCCCTGATCTGGGAAGAGAGAGAGACGCTCCTGCCCGAGGGCGTCGATCCAAGGGATCTCATCATCGTCCCGGAGAACGCTCAGTACTTCGCGGCCATGGGGGCCGCAGAGTACAGCAAGACCGAGGATGAAGACGTCGGGCGCTACCGGGGGCTCGGCGAGCTCGAGCGCCACGTGGCAGAGGGACGTGGGGAGGACAGGGGAGTGCACTCCGTGGGCCTCAGTGCGAGCCCCGCGGAGCTCGCCCAGTTCAAGGAGGAGTACCGCCAAATCCCATTCGCACCCGCGACATTCGAACCGGGCGAAGTGGTAGAAGCGTACCTCGGCCTCGATGGAGGCTCCACGTCGACCAAGGCCGTCTTGCTGGACCGGAGCGCGAACGTTCTGGTGAAGGCCTACCAGCTCTCTCGCGGCAACCCGATCGAGGACACCAAGGAGATCATCGCGAAGCTCCTGGCATCGGTCGAGGAGCAGGGCGCCTCACTCGAGGTGGTGGGATTCGGTGTGACCGGGTACGCCAAGGATGTCCTGAAGGACGTGTTCGGAGCCGACGTCGCGATCGTCGAGACCGTCGCCCACACGTCGTCCGCTCTCCACTTTTACAACGAGGTCGACGTCATCTGCGACGTGGGCGGGCAGGACATCAAGATCATGGTCCTGAAAGACGGGCAAGTGAAGGATTTCAAGCTCAACACGCAGTGTTCGGCCGGGAACGGGTACTTCCTGCAGAGCATTGCCGAGGGTCTCGGGATTCCGGTCGAGGAATATGCGGAGATCGCGTTCGAGGCCGATTCGATGCCCAACTTCAGTTACGGTTGCGCCGTGTTCCTGCAGTCGGACATTGTCAGCTTCCAGCGCCAAGGCTGGACGCCTCCGCAGATCATGGCGGGGCTCGCTGCCGTACTTCCCAAGAACATCTGGCTGTACGTCGCGCAGATCCCGAACCTCAGCAGGTTGGGAACCCGTTTCGTGCTGCAGGGAGGCACGCAGCACAACCTGGCTGCCGTGAAGGCGCAGGTCGATTTCATACGCTCGAAGTTCAAGAGCAATGGCCAGGATCCCCACATCGTCGTTCACAGGCACTGCGGCGAGAGCGGGGCCATCGGCGCCGCGCTGGAAGCCATGCGCATTCAGGAGGCTGGGGAACCCTCTCGCTTCATCGGCCTCGCCCAGGTCGCGGCAACGACCTACGAGGCTACGACCAGCGAGGATACTCGCTGCAACTTCTGCAAGAACAAGTGCTTGCGCACGTTCATCGACGTTCAGGGGAACGGGACGAACGGGTCCGAGCTTCCCGCCCTGGTCCAGCTGACAGGCTCGGGGTCGCGGAACGGTGGGCCGAGTGAATCCAAAGTCCCGCTCGCTCCGGGTGCCCGCAGGCTCATCGTCGGGACCTCATGCGAGAAGGGCGAGGTGGAAGACGTCGATGCGATGCGGGGTATCAAGGCCCAACTCGACGCTACCGCGCAGGATACGCCCAACTTGGTTGACGTCGCGGCCAGGATCGCGTTCAAGAGCTACTCGCCCGAGGTCGTCGCCGACGCGACTCCACGCGTGACGTTCACCACTGCACAAAAGAGGCGTGTGAACCTCATGAAAGCGCGCGCGGCGGTACGTATCGGGATGCCCCGCGTTCTGGGTATGTACACCATGGCGCCGATCTTCCGGACGTACCTCGAGAGCCTGGGTGTTCAGTCCCAGAACGTCGTGTTCTCCGACTTCACGTCTCCCAAGCTGTACAGAGAAGGCGCGAAGAGAGGGGCCGTCGATCCGTGCTTCCCGAGTAAGCTCGGCATTCCGCATGTGCACAACCTGATGTACGTGAAGCACGAGAAGAAGCCGCTCGACGTCATCTTCTTTCCGATGATCGATGACGTTCCCTCTGAAATGGAAAGCGCGATCGGACATCGCATCTGCCCCGCAATCACGGCGACGCCGGAGGCGACCAGGGCCGCGTTCACGAAGGAGTCGGACGTCTTCGCGAAGAAAGGCATCCGCTTCATGAACACCTTCGTGAACATCGGGCAGCGGGAGCTATTCGAGCGACAGATGTACATGGACTTCCAGGACGTCCTCGGACTGTCACCCGGCGAGAACCGCAGAGCAGTCGCAGCCGGATTCGCCGCTCTGGAGGAGTTCAGCGCCACCCAGCGCACCGTGGCCAAGAAGGAGCTCGACAGGCTCGAGCGCGAGAAGCGCATCGGCATCGTGCTTCTCGGCCGCCCGTACCACAACGATCCCGGGATCAACCAAGAGATCCTCGTGGAATTCCAGAAGCTGGGGTATCCGATCTTCACGCCGGGTAGCCTGCCGGTCGACAACGAGACCCTCGACAGACTGTTCGGCGACGAGGTGCGGGCCGGGGTCATCGCCGACCCGATGGACATCAGGGACGTTTGGAAGAACGCCTACAGCGAGAACTCCAACTGGAAGATGTGGGCCGCCAAGTTCGCGGCTCGGCATCCGAACCTCGTCGCGTTGGAGATCGCGAACTTCAGGTGTGGTCACGACGCCCCGATCTTCTCGGTTATCGAAGGAATCATCGAGCGAGCTTGTACACCGTACTTCAGCTTCAAAGACCTGGACGAGAACAAGCCGTCGGGCTCCATCAGGATCAGGATCGAGACGATTCACTATTTTCTGAAGCGGTTCAGGGCAGGGCTCGTCCGGGAGACCGAGGTGAGAAGCCTGCTCGAGCGCGAGTTCGCCGGCGGCACAGCGGTCCAGTAGCTAACTGCCTCCGGCAGCGCGGAGCTTCTGCTTCAGCACCTCACGGTTCGCTTCCACGCTCAGGTCGTTGTCCGTGAGGTTGTAGACATCCGCCGGGACGTTGTCTGCGTCGAGCACGATGACGTCGCGATA
>JALGZO010000118.1 GCA_025774865.1 bacterium
AGGCGCGATTCACCCTGGGGTGGTTGACCGAGTTGAAAGTGTGTCGCGAAATATGACACACAAAAGAGCGGGTGCCGAGTCATCCGGCACCCGCCCTACTCGCAAGGTTGGAGTGGCAGATCACTCAGGAGTTCCTACCTCACGAGACCCACGCGCTTCGCTAGAACGTCGGCTCCGGCCTCCAGGCGGTAGAAGTAGGTACCACTTGCAAGTCCCCGAGCGTCCCAGGGAACGATGTGCTGGCCGGGAGGCTGCGCTTCGTCGATGAGACAATCCACGAGTCGGCCCGCGACGTCGTACACGGACAGCCGGACCGTCATGCGTTCCGGCAGCGTGTAGACGATTCGGGTAGTCGTACGGAACGGGTTCGGCACCGAGCCCAAGAGGCTCAGCTCGAACGTGCCCGGCACGATTCCGGGAGCGCCGGTGGCGCCGGGAGCACCCGGCTCAGAGTAGCCGGAGAACACGTGACACACCTCTTCGGTACCCAGGGTCACTATGATGAGCGGCTCGCCGAACACTCCGACACGATAGTAGTGCATCCCTTCGGGGACGTTGATGTCCACGAAGAACGGATCCAGAGTTGTCGCGTAGTGGTCCTGTGGGGACTCCGGAACGAAATCGGGATCGGTCCCCCGATACACGGCGTAGTGGAGGAAGCCTCCGTCCTCGGGATCCGTCCAGCTGACCCGGGTTCGTCCGGGTTCCACGTACTCGACCTCGACTGCCGGCGGGATCTGGCCGGGGATCAAGATGATTACGCAGTCGCTCCCCGCAATGGGGGTCCCGTCCAGCAGGGTGCCGGTCAGGGTGAGAGGTCGCTCCTCGCGATCCATCACCTCCCCGAGAGCAGCGACGAGCTCCTGCGCATCGAACTTCATCGTGAGGTCGTCGAATCCATCCGGACCCTCGGTCGTGCATTCGCACTCCTCGCCGTCGATCACCGGGGTCGTGACGTCCTCGATGTTGGTGCGGATGGGTGGCACGCCCTCAAGGAGAAGTGAATACACGTCGACATTGCTGACGTCGAAGTCGTCCGTGCCGAGGAGCGCCGCCGGAACGACGCCGTTCTTCCGCGTGTTGAGCGGGTTCGGGCACGAGGTGGGATGGATGTCGAAAGCCACCTCACGGACGAGCGTCCTGACCGTGAGATCCGAGAGCACCGGCGTCTCTTCGACACCGGGGTCCCTCGCCAGGGTGGTCTGAATCTCGATGTACTGTCCCGCCACCCCGGCGAAGTCGACGCCGTTCGAGACACCTTGGAAGATCTCCGACGCGAGATCCACGATGGCGTCGGCGGCCCGAACCTCGACCGAGATGCTCGTGCCCGGCGGCTCGGCGCCCTGCGGCTCCAGGTTCCAGTTGACGTTGCCCCACTGGATCCCGGGATTCCCGCCGTCGAAGACCACCGTCCAGCTTCCCTGCTGCAAGGCGGTGAACAGAACGGCGCCCGTCATGTCGCTGTAGTTGTAGGGCCCTGCCCCGGCCCCGAGATCGACCGTGAGATTGACGGCTCCGAGACCGTCTCCTCCGCCGGCCGGATCGATGCGCTTGGCGGTGTCGGAGTCCAGACACGTGGCCCAGACCATGCCGTTCGCGTCGACCGCCACTCCGGTCGGCGTGTTCCCGTTGGCGCCCAGGGGAATCACCTTGACGACAGTTCCATCCGGCGCCAGGCGAGAGACGTCGGATCCACCGCTGTTCGCCACCCAGACGTGGTCATCGGCGGAGGTTACGGCCACACCACGGTCGTTGCTCGCTCCACCCGTGCCATAGATGTTGAGTAGGCTTCCGTCCGGAGCGAACTCCCGAATCTGATTGTCGGTCCACTGAGCGTTCCAGATGTGAGCATTGGAGTCGATACCGAGCCCGTAGGGGTTCGGCGAATCGAGAAACGACCAGGTGTCGTCACCCGTCGGGATCGTGCTCTTCGTGTCGTACCGAAGAACGGTAAAGGATCCTGGCCCTCGGTTCGCGGACCAGAGGACTCCACTGCCATCCACGAGCCCTCCGTACCCTCCAGCCCCCACGTCGAAGCTGGCCAAGATCTGTCCGGTGCTCCCATCGAGGAGGTCGAACGCGTTGTCGCTCCCGAAGTTGCCGGCACACCAGATGTTGTCGTTCCCGTCGACGGAGACGTGCCGGACGAAATCACCCTGGACTCTCTGGTAGACGAGGATGCACTCGTCGTCCGCATCCTCCACGAGAGCGGTGACGCCACCGGCTCCGTCCGTGATATCGGGCCAGGCCAGGATGTCCCCCAGCCCGCGAGAGGTCTTGATCAGACCGTCCAGGTCGCGGTCCACGCAGGTGTTGTAGGCGAAGGGTGGAGCGAGATACTCCCCGTTCGGATTCGGCGTTCCGTCGGCGTTGACCCGGGTACCTCCCACGACCAACCCGACCTTGACGACCGAACCCAGACCACCCCCGTCTTCGTCGCGGTTTCCAGCCCAGACGTTTCCGGCGGCGTCCACGGTCGTTCGGGAAGGATTCAGGCCCCGACCGAGTGGAGCGGTGCGGTACTCGCCGAGGATCTGACCGGTGTTCACATCGATCCGGACAATCGTTCCTCGCGCCGATGCCGCGATGTTGATGAACGGGAACGTCGACGTTTCTTCGTTCAGCTGCAACTGATCGTTGTTCGGGAAGTCGTGATTGACGTTGACCAGTATCCCTTCGTCGAAATCCGCGTCCAGCGTGTAGGTCCTCGTCTGGGCCGAGACTGGCGTCACCGCCGAGAGAATCCACACGCCGACCGCGGCCAGGAGGAACTTGCTTCCCCCCAACGCAGAGGGTGACATGAAATGATCCTTTCCGAGTCGGACTCCTTCACGAAGTCCCGCCTCTGGTCATCGAGTCTGGGATTGGACCAGGCAGCCCCGTGCGCCAACAGAGCCACCGGAGCCGCCAAGTGCGATCCCGTGGCGCAGCTGCGGGCCTGCTGCTGGGCGCGGTGTCGTGTCAGCTGCGGAGCATTCGTAGCACTCGAGCCGGCGACGCTCCATGATCAGGATCAGCAGAGGGAATGATTGCCGTCATGCAAGAACCAGGCGTAGAAGATCTTCGGTTTGAAACCCTGCACGGCCAGCGCTTCGAGCACCCGTTGTCACCACCGACTGAGATAGTCCTCAGAACACCGAAATAAAAAGTCCCCCAAGCCGAGCGTGTTCAGGCCATGCTAACGGTCGATCGG
>JALGZO010000119.1 GCA_025774865.1 bacterium
CGAACACCGACTTCCCTTCGCGCACCGTGAGTCTTCGCCACATGTCGGACGACACCTACACCATCGTCGAGGTGCCGCAGGACGCCGGAAACGCGTCGCCGTTCCGGCCGGAGGCGGGTCCGAGGTTCGAGATACCGCATCGCGGCGAGGCGAAGGTGATCGGCAACGTGGACGCGATCTCGGCGCTCGAGCTCCTCTACCCGGAGGCGGTCTACCTCCACGAAGGAGAGACGTACGTCGTCCGGCACCTGGATCTGGAAGGAAAGAGCGCATACGTCGAGCGCCGCGAAGTGGACTACTACACTCTGTCGGTCATCGATCAGTCGGTGTTGCTGCGCGGGACACGAGAGACAGCGCCGTGGCACGGCGCCACGCTCGGATTCGGCGACGTGACGGTCACCTGGTTCACGTCCTTCTTCAAGAAAGTGCAGTTTTTCTCGACGGACTCGATCGGCTACGGAAGCTTGAATCTGCCGCCGCAATCCTTCGACACGACGTCATCGTGGATCACCGTGCCGGCGGAGGTTCGCTCCGCGCTCAAGCGGGTGGGGAAGAACCCGGTCGAGGGGCTCGCGGGTGTGAGGAATCTCCTGATCTCGGTGATACCGCTCTACGCGATGTGTGATCGCGCGGACATCGGCGGGGTGGTGGACAGCAGCAACCTCGGGCAGCCGACCGTGTTCATGTACGACCGCTATCCCGGCGGGCTCGGGTTCGTGGAGCACGCGTTCCGGCGCCCGGATCTCGTTCTCGAAGCGTGTCGCGAGCTCGTGGAGGAGTGTCCGTGCGAGTCGGGATGTCCGTCCTGCGTCGGTTTGCCGGTGCTGCGCCCGGCCCAGCACCAGGATCCCGACGTCGTGGGGAGCTGGCCCATTCCGGACAAGGACGCGGCGCGGATGATCTTGGAGTCGCTGGTGGGCGAGATGGCGGCGGCCGGGGTCGGAGCGGCGACAGGGTGAGTCCGATCGCGGACGGCGTGGCCCGGGATCCCCAGGGTCTCGCCGAGGGTCTGAGCGAGATCGCGCGCCGGCGGGCGCGCGCGGGGGCCCGGCGCGCCGCGACGGGCCCGCTTCGTTCGCCGGCGTCGTCGCCGGCGGCAATCCGGGCCGCCCAGACCAGGCTTCTGGAGATTCCGGGCGCGGAGCTCCTGGAAATAGCGGGAGAGTCCGTCTTCACCCTGCGGCGTCGGGTTCGGGAGCTCCTTCCGGGCGTCGACGTCACGAAGGAGCTCTCGTCCGCGTTGCGAGGGCTGCGAGACCGGAACCCGGAATGCGTCGATCCCGGCCTTCATCCCGCCATCGGGAGTGAGCTTCACGACGTTGCCGTAATGGATCTGGAGACGACCGGATTCTGGGGCTGCCCCATCTTCCTGGTCGGGCTCCTCTTCCTCGAGGGCGATGAGCTCGTGACCCGCCAGCTTCTCGCCCGGACCTACGCCGAAGAGGCGACCATTCTGCGGGGAGCCGCGGAGCTCCTGTCGTCTCGGAAGCTCCTCGTCACGTTCAACGGGAAGTCCTACGACCTACCCTGTTTCCGTGAGCGCTGCGTGGTACACCGGGTTGCCGACAAGTCCGACCGGCTCGCCCACATCGACGTGCTTCACCCCGCGCGGCGTCGCTACCGGGGGAAGTTCTCCGATTGCCGGTTGCAGACGCTCGAACGTTCCGTGATCGGCATCACTCGCACCGGTGACGTTCCGAGCGCGGAGATCCCGGCGGTCTACCACCGTTTCGCCGCCGCCCAGGACGCGGAGACGCTCCGGCCCGTCCTGCATCACGGTCGGATCGATCTCCTGACCACGGCGCGGCTCTTCGTGGAACTGGCTCTTCAGGGCGTGTCGGGTAACGGTAGAGGCTCGCTACCGCCGGCTTTGACACGGAACAGCAGAACCTCGGTCGAGCCCCAACAGGGCAGCGGGAGCGGCACCCGCCCGATGACATCGTAGTTCGCGCGAAACCAGGTCGACTTCCCCAGACTTCGAGCCGCGAAGTGCGGCATCGTCGCGACAAACTCGGGCCGTGCTTCTCGAACGAAACCGGTCGAGATCGCGCCGGTGGCGAACCCCTCTCGCTCGTTCGCCGGAACCGGGAGAAAGGGATGTGCCTCGGGGCTCACGAGCCCGCACGCGTCGAAGACTCGTCCTCGGAAGTAGAAGCCGAGGCTGCCGACCTCGGGTGTTCCGACGGCGGTGGCACCAGTCGCGGCCCGGTTGAGGATCTCGGCCGCGGTCCGGTACGCCTCCACGCGGCGGCGAGCCGGATCCGCCATGACGATCGAGGACGGCTCTCCTCCGGCAGTCCAGCGGTAGATCATGAACGACAGCACGAGGAACGTGAGAGCCGCCCAAACGAAGAGCGAGGTTGATCGCGGAGCATGGGTGCGGCCACGAGCAGCCGCGGTGAAGCGGCATATCCGAGGTGTCGAAATCCAGAGCGAAAGCGCGCCGAGGACGCCGAGGGGCGGGAGGTACCACTCGAACAGGAGAGGATTGCCGGCGGCATAGAGAAGCACCACCGCTCCGAGGAACGCCCCCGGAGCCCACGCGCCACGCCGGCGGTCGGGCCCGAGCGCGACCACGGCCATCGGAATGACATAGAGCGGGGCCACCACCAAGATCGATCGAATCACGTCTGGAGCGCGGGAGGCCGCCGTAACCCAGTTGTCGAGCAGCGCCAAGAGCATCCAGAGGGAATAGCCCGCGGGCAACGGGTAGAGGGGTCTGCTCTTCGCCACAATGGAAAGCGGTATCACACTTCCGAAGTAGATCTGGGCGAAGAGCAGCCAGGGGATCAGCGTCACCACGACCGATGCATGGAAGCGCAGCAGCCCCCGCGGCGCATCGCGAACGAGGATCGAACCGAAGAGAAGGAGCAAGAGGCCTTCGGGGCGGGTCAGAATCGTCAGGCCGGCCAGGACGCCTGCCGTCGCCGGTCGTCCGGCGACGGCCGCGAGCAAACCGAAGAGGAGGAATGCGGAAAACAGATACGATTCCATGCCGCCGGTGGACCAGGCCAGCAACCAAGGGTCCACGAGGACTGCCGTCGCGCCGAGCGCCGCGAGCCCCGGAAGCCCCGTGAATCGCCGCAGCGTCAGGAAGATCGCGAGACCAGTCGCGGCATAGGGGACGAGGTTGAACCGAACCGCCAAGGTCGGAGTGGGAACTGAGCCGAAGATCAGCTTCAGGCCTC
>JALGZO010000120.1 GCA_025774865.1 bacterium
CCGGCCACACAGCTCCAAATCACCGGACGTCTCGCAGTCTAGCACCTCTCAAAATGCAACTCAAAACCTCTCAATTGCTCAGACACGCTTTTTTTTGAAAAGCCAGGAGATGAGTTTCTAGCCTGACGCTAAAGTGCGCTCGGCGGGGTCCGCGCGTGGCCGGCGCGTTCCCGGCTCAGGGGGAATCGCGGCCGGTTCCCTGGCCAGACACGAACGCTTCGATGTTTCGCAGCCGCTCGTCGATCTCCTGCCGGAGATCCCCGGGCGGGCCCAGCGCGCGGGCTCTCAGGAGGTACTCGCGCGCTCCGAGCGCATCGTCTTGCTCGTAGAGCAGCCGGCCGAGAGCGTAGAGGCCGTCCAGGTGGGCAGGGGCGATTCTCACCACGCGTTCCAGGGTGAGGCGAGCTTCATCGACGTTCCCGCCCAACCAGTGCCAGATCCCTACGTTGTAGAGCACGAGGGGGTTGTCGGGCGCGAAATCGACCGCCCGCTTGAAGTACGGCTCGGCCTCGTCGAGCTCCTCCCGCGCCACGTGAGAGGCTCCGAACGCGACGAGACCGTAGACGTGCGTGGAATCGATCGCCAGAAGTCGCTCCAGGTACTCACGACTCCCGGGCAGATCGCCCTGGGCCTCGGCTGCCGCCGCCAGTTCGTAGAAGGCCCTGACCGAGTGAGGCTGGAACTCGAGGATCGCTTCGGCGTGCCGGCGGGCCCCTTCCAGGTCCCCCTGCCCCCGCAGGATCCTGGACAGGTAGTGGTGCGCTTCCTCTTGGTACGGATCGCTCTCCAAGGAGAGCTCGAGGTTCTCCCGGGCCAGGTCCATTCTCCCGAGCTCCAGGAAGTACGCCTTCCCGAGAGTCGTGAGGGCCGCCGGGTTCCCGGGATCCGTATGGAGCACGCGATTGAGGCCCCGGACCCCCTCGAGCGCCTTTCCGACGCGAAGGTCCTCCCGGGCCACGGAAATCCGGTCGAAGAGGGATCGACTCTCGTAGGGATCCGTCTTGCCCTCGACGTCAGAGAGCGAATCGGTCATCCCTCTCGCGCCGCCGCCGCCGCCGATGTACCCGAGCGCCGCGAGCTTGCGAACCACCTCCTCGTCCGGGGTCGAGATTGCATCAGCCGCTTCGGGCACCGCCCAGCGCGCGATGTACCGCTCCAGATCTGCCGTCATTCGCTCCAGGCGCTCGGGCTCGCGCCCGGCGAGATTGTAGATCTCCGCGGGATCGTCCCCGACCGCGTAGAGGAGAGGCTTCGGTCCGTGGATCAGTTTCTCGGTGCTCGTCCGCAGCCCGCGTAGTGCCCCCCAGTTGCACTGCAGCGCCCCGACGAACGACTCCATGTAGATCGCCCGGTCCTCCATCCCACCGCCGCGCCCGAGCATTACCGGAGCGAACGACTCTCCCTGCACTTCGTCGGGAATCTCGAGCCCGAGGAGGTCGAGAACGCTCGGCATGATGTCCACCCCGGAAACCACCTGGTCCAGCCGCTGCCCGGCGGGAACGTCCGGGGCTCGCACGACGAGAGGAACGCGCATGGTCGTGTCGAAAATGAGCAGCGAATGAGTCGGCTCCCCGTGGTCCAGAAGACCCTCACCGTGATCAGAGGTCATCACGATCAACGTGCGATCGTATTCGCCCTGGTTCTTCAGTTCCCCGAGAATCTGACCGAGCTGCTCATCGGCGTAGGCGATCTCCGCGACGTAGGTCTCGCTGAAGATGCTCCGATGCGGCTCCGGTGGGTTGACCGGCTGATGAGGATCGAAGTAGTGAACCCACAGGAAGAAGGGCGCAGACCTCGGCCGCCTGAGCCAGTCGAGGACACCCTTGGTCACGGGGCCGGCCTTGCGCTCCGGGAAACCGAACGCGTTGAACTCCCGCATGTCCAGCTCGTCCTTCGACCAGCTCTCGTCGATCCGATCGTCGTACTCCGCGAAGCCCTGATCGAGATTGAACCGAGAATCGAGCACGAAGGCGCCTACGAAGGCGGCCGTATCGTAGCCTTCGTCCGTGAGGATCTCCGCGAGCGTGGTCGCGTTCTCCCGCACGGTGTAGGTCGAGTTGTCCCGGACGCCGTGGTAGAGCGGGTAGGTTCCCGTCATGATCGACGTATGGGAGGGCAGAGTGATGGGGTTCGTGGTGAACGAGTTCGTGAACAGCGCGCCTTCCTCGGCGAGCTGGTCGACGTTCGGGGACGAGGGTTCGAAGTAGCCGTAGCAGCTCAGACGATCGGCGCGAGTGGTGTCGAACGTCACCAGCAGCACGTTCTGCCGGTTGTCGTCGGCACAGCCACACGTCAGCAGCAAGATCGCCAGTAGCGCGCGATTCGGGTTCATCAAATCGGTGGCAGATTGTCGAAGTAGATCTCGATCGCGGCGGCCGCCAGAACCTCGTCTCGAATCTCGGCTTCGAAACGCTGGTAGTTGCGGCGTTGATAGTTGCTGCGTACCAGTTCCCGGACCTCCTCGAAGGGTGCTTGCTCAGGGGGATACACCTTGACGACCCGCACGATGATGACGCCCGTGCGCGTGTAGCGGAGCTTCTTGCGGTCGTAGGCTTCGGCCACCATCGGGTCCGCCACCTCGCCCTCCGCGAGCTTCTTCAGTTGCGCGCGGAAAGCGGGGCGCCCATGGACCATGTCGCCGACGGCGGTGTCGGTCAGCCCTTCCATCCGACCCCCGTTGGAGGCCGAGTAATGGGCCGAATGGGCTCGCGCGAGCTCCGCAAAGTCTTCTCCGGCTCGGATTCGCTCGACGATTTCCTCGGCCCGGCGAAGGGTCGCCCAGAAAGGACCGTCCGGCTCGTGCTTGACCAGGATCACATCCAGGTCCTGCTTGTGTAGAGTCTTGAAACGCAGCTTGTTCTGCTCGTAGAACTCGCGGAGCGCGTCGTCCGGAACTTCCGCCGCCTTCTTCTGCAGTCGGATGTCGAGAGCACGCTGATAACGGAGCTCGGCGACCGCCAGCTCGACCTGGGCCACGATCTCCTCTTGCTCGACCAGCTGCAGCCGCTCGGCCTCCTTCAGCAGCAGGAGGTTCAGAACGACTTCGTCCAGAAACTCGTGAACCTCGGGGAAGTACGCGCCATAGAGATGCGACCGGAGAGCTTGTGGCAACTCGTTGCGGAGATCCCGGAACCGGTAAGTCACGTCACCGACCACGACCAGGGTGTCGTCTTCGGAGATATGGGG
>JALGZO010000121.1 GCA_025774865.1 bacterium
CAGCGGATCGTCGAGCGTCACGAGGGCGAGATCTGGGTGGAGTCCGCGCTCGGCAAGGGCTCGGTCTTCCGTTTCACCATCCCCAAGTAAGTCCGGCGTTCCGTCTCGAAAGTCTCGCTTACTCCCGCGCCGCCCGAGGCCGAAGATCCCCTCGCCCGCCGTTACTGCTCGGCTCGCGAAGGGAATTCTAGCTCGCCTGCGCAGCGCAGGCTCGCTTCGATGTTCCGCGAGCCGAGCAGCAACGGCGGGCGAGGGTGGCGACCCGACTCTCGCGAAGCTCGGACTCACCAGGCAGTTGCGAGAGTCTCGGCGCTTATCCTGACTTTCAAGACGGCACGCTAGTTGGACTTTCCGGCCGCCCGAATGAACGTCCCCGTCTTCGAGTCGTAGTAACGGACCCAGACGACGAGCTCCGGCTTCACTTCGTGGTAGGCAGTCACCCGCACGACCTTCTTTTCGTCCGTCGGCCGGTAGAGGACCCAGGCGCCGAGCGGCACGTCGCCCTGCAGGAAGCGGCACGGAATCGGGGCCGGCTGATGACCGGGAGGCCGACCCGGGTACCAGACGCGGCACTGACCGGGCGCCGGGTAGTGGCCGGGAGGGATCTTGAGCGTCGCGACGGGCCCGACGGGCTTCGGTACGGGCGCCGGCGCGGGTTCGGGCTTCGAGACCACGATTCTGGACGAGCACGCGGCCAGAAAGAGGGGCGCCAAGATCGCGAAGGCGGCGAGTCGCATTGCTTCCTCTCCCCGGGGCTCCTCCGAGATTCGGCCTCGAAGCGGAAGAGGTTTAGAACATCCGTTGAATGCGAGCAGAGACGAAGACGTCGCCCTGCCTCCCGCGATCCATCTTCTTCGCGAAATTCACCCGGAGCGACCCGTCCGAGTCCTGGAAACCGACGCCCGCATCCACCTTGAGGTCGAGCTTGGCGTCATCGTCGATCCACGCGTCGCCGACGTCCGTGAAGACGACGGCCTGAAAATCGTCGAAGACCTGCACACGGAGCTCCGCGTTCCCGAGCACCATGCGGTCCCCGGTCAACGACTTGAACTGGGTGGCGCGCATCGTACCGACGCCGCCGAGGTAGAAGCGTTCCTGAACGGGGATCGCGTCGAATCCCGAGAGCTCGCCGTCCGCCCCGGCGCGGTGCGCTTCCTGGGTGATGCCGCCCGCGAGCCGCAGGTCGAAGAAGTGCGCTCGGGAAAGCTTCACGTACCGTCGCAGGTCGGCGATCCCCCGCCGGAACTCGAAATCGCCGCCGGCCGATTCGTACTCCGCCCGCATGAGGAACCCGCGGGTCGGGTTCCGCAGAGAGTTGCGCGTGTCGAACTCGGCCACCAGCGCGAGGGATTGCAGTTCTCCCTCGTCCACGGCGGGATTGACACGCATGGTCTTGTTGCCGCCGAACAACCCCCAGTCGGTCGTCTTGGAAAGCGACCGGTGCTGTTCGCTCTTCCATCGGACGCCGAGCTCGACGGACGACCCGAGGTACCACTTCGCGTGGGCGCTGACTCCCTCCGCCTCGTGGTAGTCGCGCCAGTCCTCTCGGAAGAGAAGCGCGAACAGAGTGTTCTCGAAGTCGCCGATCCGGTGCTCATCCGGGCTCGCGGTGATTCGGTACGCGGCGACGCCCACGTCGATCAGCCGCTCCGCGAAGAGTGGCTGGGCGACTCCCACGTAGTAGAGCCAGCGCTCCTGCCCGAACGACCAGCCGCCTCCGATCGAGAGCTCCGGGTGGAGCTCGATCCGATTCTCGTAGCGGAGCATCGCCTCCAACGTGACCTGGTTCACGCGCTCGTAGCTCGCGGAAAAGTCGAATGTGCCCTCGTGGAAACCGTACGGACGGGGCACGGCGATGTCGTTCTCACCGACCCGGATCAGTGAGACGTCGATGCGGTCGGAGGATTCGTCGCGCCCCACGACCGGGTTGTCCGGGTCCCGGATCCATCCCCCGTCGACGGAGAAGAGGTAGCTCCAGTCCCCCGGTTCGAGATCGACCGTCGTGCTCCAGAGGCCGTCCTTCCGGCGCCGGAGTGGGTTCGCCCCGTCGTCCCAGTCGTTGAAACTGCCGACGACGGTCACCCGCTCCGCGTCCTCGCCGCGGTAGCGGAAGAGCACGCCGTCCGAGATCATGACGGGGGCAAAGCGCCCACCGCGCACGCCCTCCCTCTCCCATACGGGGAAGCGCGTTTCGCCGTGGACGTCGACCGGGCCCGCCACCGCTCCCACGTCGATCGGAGTAGGCTTCGGGGCCCGGAGCGCCCAGGCGGGGAGGGCGGTCGCGGTCGTCACGGCCAGCAGGAGGGAGGATCGTACGAGAGCTCTCATAGGCCTCGACTCCGCAGGAGGGCGGGTGATGCCTGTGAAACCTAGCAAGGCCCGGACCAGACGCCGATCGCCCGGAACGCGCCTCTCCGGCCCGGAAACCGCCTCGTCGGCCGGGTGCGAGAGTGTCCCCCGGCCGCGGGGGAGGGTCGAGGCGACACGGTCAGGTCTCTGCCTCGTCGCCGCCGGGTCGCTCGATCCCGAGGCGGCGCATCTTCCGATGCAGGTTGGCCCGGTCCATCCCGAGGGCGCGAGCGGCCTCGCTGATCGTTCCGCCCGCGGCATCCAGCGCCCCCTCGATCGCTCGCCGCTCGGTCCGATCCAGAAGCTCCCTCAGTGGCAGCGCCTCCTCGGCCACGGTGGGGCTCGCCGCCCCGGCCGCGCCCGCGCGACGTGCGCCCGACAGGATCTCCCTCACGTCCGCGGCCTCGATCGTCTCGCCCTCGGTCATGATGAGCAACCGCTCGACCGCGTTCCGGAGCTCTCGCACGTTTCCGGGCCAGCTCCATTCCTGGAGCGCCTGGATCGACTCGCCCGTGAACTCCGGACCGGGTCGCCCGGCCTCCTCTGCGAACTTCCGCCGGAAATGCTCCACGAGTGCCGGCACGTCGTCGCGCCGCTCCCGGAGCGCCGGCACCGGGATCGGCACCACGTTCAGACGGTAGAAGAGATCCTCTCGGAAGTCGCCCTCCGCGATCGCCTTCGCGAGGTCCTTGTTCGTCGCCGCGATGACGCGGACGTCGACCGGGATCGTGCGGTTGCCGCCGACACGTTCGACCTCTCGCTCCTCGAGGACTCGCAAGAGCTTCGCCTGCGCATCGAGGGCCATGTCGCCGACCTCGTCGAGGAGGAGCGAGCC
>JALGZO010000122.1 GCA_025774865.1 bacterium
CGCACGGTCCGGCAGAAAGCGTGTCAGATCGGGAGAGAGGGCGCCGAAGTGGTGGCCGAACGGAGCCCCCACCGCCTTCCACTGAAAGGTCCACAGCGGCGTGAGAACAACGATCAGCGCGGCCACGAACGCGACGGCGTGAGACCACGAGCGTCGACCGTACCACGTCGCCACCGCGCCCACCGCGGCGGCGAAGACGTACATCGCGTCGCGGAAGTGGATGGCCCCGCCGCAGAGAGCGGCGGCGGTCACGAGCGACCGGAGCCTGCCGCTCCGGACGTACTCGATCGCGAAGCGCGCCCCCCACATGACGCAGCAGACACCCAGCGTCATCTCCCACCAGGTCAAGCTGTAGAACCACACGGGTGTCCCGAAGGCGCAGAGGACCACGGCGACCGGCGGCGCGAGCCTAAGATCCGACGTGAGCTCGGACAGGCGCCACACAGCCGGGAGGATGAAGACGCCGGCGGCGAACGGCAGCAGGAAGAGGCCCGAGAAGCCGAACCAGCGGTAGAACACCGACGAAACCGTCGCGAAGACGGGCGAGTACTGCAGGAACAGCTCCCCGTCGATCAATCGCCCGAACGGTTCCCGGATCGGGAGAAACGAGAGTTCGGGATCGAGGTCCCGGCCCGGCCACGAGACCGAGTAGCTCCGGTAGCCGCTATCGAGAATGCCCTCCAGCTGAATGAACTTGCAGCCGCTGTCCCCGCTCCAGAACCCGGATTGGGGGATGAAGACGTAGGTGATCAGGTAACCGGCGAGGACGACGAGAATCGTCACGAGGACGGGGCGGCTGATCGAAGAGCGGCGACCGAGCATGGTCAGCTCATCCTAGCGACGCCGGGAGCCGTTGTCGATTCGGCCGAGGCCGCGGGGCGATGAGCTCCCGCGAGTCCGCCGCTTGGGCTAGGATGAGCGATCGAACCGACGACGATCATCGGGATTCCGGACTGGCGGGTTTGCGCAACGCGATTCTGATCACGGGAGGCGTGACCTTCGCCGCGCTCGGCATCGTTCTCCACGAGCTCGGGCCGGTCGACACGTTCTGGACGTTCGACAACGGAGGCAAGGCTCTCGTCCTCGCGAATCTCCGTGAGGACGTCACGCGAACCTGGATTTCCTATCCCGGGCGGCCCATCGATCCGGAACTCCGTTACTTCCCGATCCCGTTCGCGGGCGACGAACCGTACGCCGAGCTTCGCGACAATCGAGTCATTTCTTCGTACCTCTCGCCGTTCCTCTGGATCACGCTTCCCTTCGCGGTGGGGCTCGGATTCTCCGGTCTCGTCGTGCTGCCGGCGCTCTCCGGGGGACTCGCCGTGGTGCTGACCGGGCTCTTGGCGGCTCGACTGCGTGTCTTTTCCCCGGACTCCCGCGCCGTCGCCCTCGGCGCGGCCGCCGTCGTCGCCTTCGCGTCACCGCTCCTCTTCTACTCGTCGGTCTTTTGGGAGCACACACCGGTCGTCGCGCTCGCGGCGGGCTCCGCGCTGATGCTCGTGGTCCGGGACGGCGAGAGGCCTCTCGCCGCCGGACTCCTCCTGGGGGCGGCGAGCCTCCTTCGCGAGGAGGCGCTCCTGCTGCTCGCCGCGACGGGACTGGCGCTTCTCTTCGGGCGCCGGTCGCCCTCCGTCATCCTGCGCTTCGCGGGCGGCGGCGCGGTCGGCGTGGCCGCGCTCGCGATCGTCAATCGGATCACGTCGGGCACTTGGCTCGGAGTGCACGTCTCGGTCAATCGACCCGGCTTCCTGGGAAGCGCGGGGGACGCCGCCGACGGGCTGCTGTTGGGAACGGGCTTCTCTGGCGTGAGCGTGGGGTGGGTGATCGGATTGCTCGGGGTCCTCGCCGTCAACCGCCTCTGGCCGGGGCGCCTCCTCTTCACCACCGCGCGTCGAGTCGCGGCAGTGGCCGGACTCACGGCGGTCTCGGTCGCGGCCGTGATCCGGTTCCCGGGATCCGAAGACCAGGCACTGGCGTTGATCCAATCCAACAGCGCGCTGGTCTTCCTGCCCTGGGCGCTCGTCCTACCGTTCTTCGCGGGCCGCCCATCGGACGATCGGTCCGTCTTCCTGGCGACGATCGTCATCGCGTTCGTCGGACTGTTCCTCGTGTTCGTCCCGTCCCGGTCGATCAGCGGCGTCCACCCCGGACCTCGGATGCTCCTTCCGGTACTGCCGATCCTCGCGGCCTTCGCGGCGAAGCGATGGCGCGAGGGCGACGGACCCCTGCTGCTGCCGCTGCTCCTGATCGGGTTCGCCTGGAACGTCCGCTCACTCGAGATCCTGCACGCGAAACGACAAGTCATGGGAAACGTCGCCGCCGCGCTGGCCGACGACCCTCGACGCGTCGTCGTCACGAACCTCTTCTGGCTCCCGACGGAGCTCTCCCCCCTGTGGAGCGAGAAGCAGTTTCACCTCGTGTCGGGGTCGGAGGATCTCGCGCGGCTCGCCGCTCGGGCGGCAGCCTCCGGCGAGCGCGAGATCACCGTGGCGACGGTGGCCGGACAGGTGCCGCGACGCCCGGACCGCACCGTCCGCGACGCGCGCTTTCCCGCCTTCTCCGTCGACCTGCACGTGCAGAGAGTCGCCCGGAAAGCGCCGCTCTTCGATCTCCCCGCCGCTCCGAGGCGACATCAAACCGGTCCGTGACGCGGCCTACTTCAGGAGCACCACCTTCCGCGTCGTCCGGAAATCCCCCGCCTCCATGCGCACGAAGTAGATCCCCGCGGACGCTCGTTCTCCCCGGGCGTCGAGACCGTCCCACTTTCGAGCGTGCGAGCTCGCCAGAGTCTCGTCCACGAGCGTCCGAACTTTCCGGCCGAGGACGTCGTAGATCTCGATCAAGACGTGCGTTCGATTCGGAACGTGAAACTCGATGGACGTCACGGTCCGAAACGGATTCGGAGTCGCCGCGCGCAGGTCGTATCCGAGCCGACTCCCGACGACCGGGGCGTCCACTCCGGACTTCGTGCAGTTGCCGTAGGCGGTGTGCGGTAAGCCGAAGTCAATGTTGAGCACGGCGTCGAGGTAGCACGCCCGCGCGTCGTCGCTCAGGAACGCCGAGACATCGAAGGCCGAGTGGACGGCGACGCCGCCCCCGACGGTTCTCACGCACTTGATCACCGACGCCTTTCCGTTGTCGCTCGCGTCGCCGCCCTGGTACGTCATCAGCACGGTGGCG
>JALGZO010000123.1 GCA_025774865.1 bacterium
TGATGCGGAATGCGTGGCCGCGGGCATTCGTATTCCTTCCCAGGGCCGTTATTCTACACAGTCGCCCGCCCGAGCGATCGCGGAGCTCCAGGCACCGCTCGCATGCGGGCATCCCGTGATGAGGAGACGAACATGCCCAAGCGCCGAGACGAGGTCGCCATGACCGACGACGAGATCTGGTCCTTCATCGAAGGGCAGAAGATCGTTCAGGTCGCGACCATCAACCGGGACGGAACGCCGCACCTGGTCCCCCTCTGGTTCGCGATCGTCGACGGCGACATCGTGCTCGAGACCTTCACCAAGTCACAGAAGGTCAAGAACCTCGAGCGCGACCCGCGCCTCACCCTCCTGCTGGAAGAAGGCATCCTCTACGAGGAGCTCCGCGGAGTCTCGATCTACGGCACGGCGGAGCTCGTGAAGGACGTCGAGAAGGTCCACGGGCTCCACATGGCGGTGCTGAAACGAAACACCGAGATTCCCGAGGAAGTCCTCGAGAAGGCGACGCTCAGCATGGCGCCCAAGAAGACCGCCATCGTGATCAAGGCCCATCGGACCATCAGCTGGGACCATCGCAAGCTGGGCGGGACCTACTGACCCCTTTCCGGGCAACGACCGCCGACGGAGCGGAGGAAGACGCCATGGCCGAGAGGCGCCTCGGCGATCGGGATCGACGCGCGTTGGCCGCAGCGGTGGCCGATGATCTGCGGACCATCGTGGCCAACCTCTCGGACCGCGACATCCCGGACGGCGATCTCGAAGCCGCCGCGGAGCTCGCCCGATCCCTCAGCGAACGCGTGGACGGCCCGCGGCGCACCCGCTGGTACGAAGGCGACGCCGGAGTGTTCACCGACGCGAGCCGCTTTGCCTACTTCGACCAGAGCCCCGTCCGCGGACATCTCAACCCGATCGCACCTCCCATGAATATCGAAGTGGTCGAGCGTCCCGACGGGCGCCCGGGGGTCGAAGGCCGGGCGCGGCTGGGACGCGCCTACGAAGGACCGCCCCTCGGCGTGCACGGCGGCTGGGTAGCGGCGCTCCTCGACGAGCTTCTCGGAGCTCTCCACGGGCTCACCGAGATCCGGTGCGTGACCGCCACCCTCAAGATCCGCTACCGCGACATCACCCCCATCGACGAAGACCTGCGCTTGGAGGGATGGATCGACCAGGACCGCGGCCGGATCATCATCGCCCGTGGAACGTGCCGCGCTGGCGATACGCTAACCGCCGATGCCGAGGGCGTCTTCGTCCAGGTGGACTTCGAAGAGATCGAGGAACGCATGAAGGAACGCCGCGAACGGAGCTGAAGCGACCGGCGCCTGGCGGAAGAACTTCTTGGGCGGATCCTCCAGGAAGTCCTCCCGCTCGACATAGGGAGGTTTACTGGGTCCGCTTCGCGGCCCTCCCCTTCCCGGCGTGCCATGACTACGACCCGTCAGGCTCGCGGCGCAGGATCTCGCGGAGTACCAGCACGTCTTGGCGATCTTGCGGTCGATCGGCGGCTTCCTTGGAACGGATGATGTCTCGCAGACACGCTGCGAGAAGCTCCACTCCGAAGACCTCGAAGCGGACCGCGCCAGTGGCCAGGTCCGCGTATCCCTCGGTGCCGGACGGCACGAACGCGACGTCGATTCGTCCGGCCGAAGTAACGAGGTTCCATAGCTCCGCTCGCCCGAGAGTCGGTGCACTGCAATCGAAGACCAGTCCCGCTGGAACACCCTCCGTAAAGACGCGCGCGTCGAGCTCTCGGAGCGCCGCCGCGAGTCGTTCCAGGTTCTCCGGATCACGCGCGGGGGTGATGTCGGCGTCCGCCGTGAGACGCGGGAAGCCCTGGAGACGCGCCGCGAGAGCGCCGATCAGCACGTAGTCCACAGCGTGCTTCGCGAGAACGCGAGCGATCCGTTCGGGATCGAGGGGCGCGGTCTCAGGCACGCCGGGCCTCGGCCTCGAATCGACTCACGTTGCCGACCTCCCGCAACCGATCCTCGGGCGTGAGGGCGAGGATGCGAGACACGTCGCCCAACATGTGCGTGTCCCGAACGGCCCGGGGAACGAGCTCGGCGCGAAGCTCGAAACCGGCCCCGGCTAGCAGGCGAGCGAGCGTTTCGCTGCTCGGCTGCGTCCGACCTCCTTCGACCCGGGCGACCACCGACTGGGAGGTGCAAGCACGGCGAGCCAGCTCGCGCTGACTCAGCCCGGCCCGTGATCGGGCATCGCGGACCAGCCGAGCAGGATTCAGCTCGCGGCTCATACCGTCGATGATAGCTAATCTGCTATCAAAGCGACGAAGTCCCAGGGTCGAATCCCGATACTGCATGTCCGTCCGTGGCCGCTCCTGACCACCCATGACCGCCCCTCCCCAGATTGGACGAGTCCATTTAAGATGTTGTTTTATATACGTTTGTTCGATCTTCGGCGCTCAGGTTTCGAACCTGAGGCTCGGGGGTTCGAACCCGGGACCGGAGGAAGAAACGGGAATGGTCCCAGTGGCTTGCGAAAGGCTGGATCGGCGTGGCGACAAGCTGGCGATAAATCTACTCGATGCGTCTCGGCTGGCCACCCCAGGCGTGAAGTCCGCTCGATGCGGCGCCGCCCGCGCCTCGGCTTCCGCGCCCCTCACCGCCTCGGCCGGTACCAGATGGGCGACGTGTAGGCCCGCTCCTGGATGCTCACGGGCGCGCCCTCTGGGATTTCGACACCGAATCGGAACGCGTCATAGGTGGACCAGCGCGGCGTCGGGATCTCGAACACGCGCGCGTATTAGAAGGCCTTCTGGTCGGGATCGAAGTCCGGGTCCGACCAGACGGTGCCGAGCTCCGAGGCTCCGATCGTGTTGGTCCAGTTTGCCGCCTTCGCGTCAACGGTGTTGCCCACGGCCGGGAGCCTTCCGTCGGCGCCGATCTTCCGCGTTCCGGACCAGACCACGTCGTGGACCTTCTCGTGGGTCTCGCCCTTCTCGTCGAGCCAGCCCTTCACGATCTGGATGCGGTCGAGGTTGGCTCCGATCGGGTCGCGCAGAGCGAAGACCATGAACGCCGGCGCCCCGGATCCGCGCGGGCGTTGTGGCAGATCCGCGCCCATGGGCACGCCCTTGTCGTAGCCAGCGAACGCCGGTTCCCGGCTGTTCAGGTCCACCTCGGTGTAGCTCCAGCCTCCGAAG
>JALGZO010000124.1 GCA_025774865.1 bacterium
CCGCGCCGGGACTCGTTCGCCTCGGCGGGTTCGGCGGGCAGATGGCCTTGCGCTCGGAGGAGTGGACCGATCTCGGCGTCCTCGTGGTGCGGGCGCGCTCGGATGCATCCGCCACGGAGCGCTTCGACCTTCACGCGAGATTCGAGAACCTAGAACGGGCGGCCTTCGAGGGAGGCGAGATCCGCGTCCAGTCCCAGGCCAAGCTCCCGAGCGAGCTCTCGCTGGGGGCGGCGCGCCCGAACCCCTCGAGCCACTCGGTCCGAATCGACTACACGATCCCGGCGGGTCCGGCGCAACACGTGGAAATCGGCGTCTACAACGTGCGAGGACAGGTGGTGAAGACGCTCGTCGACGGAATCCGCGACGCCGGGCGGCACGAGACTGCCTGGAACGGCCAGGACGAGGCGGGGCGGGGAGTCGCTTCGGGGACGTATTTCTACCGGATGAGAGCCGGCTCGTTCGACGTCACGCGAAAGATCGTACGCACCCAGTAGTCACTCGTCCGGGAATCACGAAGTGGGAATCACGGAGCGGCGGCACGCACACGGTGCCGCCGCTCTTCCCGTTTGCGGCGGTCGAGAGTGGTCCGATCGGAGTTACCCCGGAAGTTACCCCGGCCCGAAGGCCGCTGGACCCCGTCGCTGGAAGCTGGTACGTTGCGCGCACTTAGGATGAAGGGCGCGCGCCGGGCACATGTATCCGGATCAAAGCCTCTACCCGGCCAACAGCGTGCCGCAGGTCGTCAAGCGCATCAATCAGGCGCTCATGCGCGCGGACCAGATCGACCACCTGGAGGGTCGGAGCGGCACGCACTGGTACGCGCCGATCGTCGCCGACGCCGAGGCCGGCTTCGGTGGTCCGCTGAACGCGTTCGAGCTCATGAAGGGCATGATCGAGGCCGGGGCCGCGGGCGTGCACTTCGAGGATCAACTCGCGTCCGAGAAGAAGTGCGGCCACCTCGGAGGCAAGGTCCTCGTCCCGACGCAGACGTTCGTTCGCACTCTGAACGCGGCTCGGCTCGCCGCGGACGTCTTGGACGTCCCGACGATTCTCGTCGCCCGCACGGATGCCGACGCCGCGTCGCTCTTGCTGTCCGACGCGGACGAGCGCGACCACCGCTTCATGACGGGCGAGAGGACGCCGGAAGGCTTCTTCAAGATCAAGAGCGGCCTCGAATCGGCGATCGCGCGCGGCCTCGCGTACGCGCCGTACGCAGACCTCGTCTGGTGCGAGACCTCGAGGCCGGACCTCGAGGAGGCGAAGGTATTCGCGGAGGCGATGCACACCGAGTATCCGGATCAGATGCTCGCGTACAACTGTTCGCCATCGTTCAACTGGAAGGCGAACCTGGACGACGCGACGATCGCGAAGTACCAGCGCGAGATCGGAGCGATGGGCTACAAGTTCCAGTTCGTCACGCTGGCGGGATTCCACGCGCTGAACCACAGCATGTTCAGCCTGGCTCGCGGCTACCGGGATCGCGGGATGGCGGCGTACTCCGAGCTGCAACAGGCGGAGTTCGCGATCGAAGAGGACGGCTACACCGCGACCCGTCACCAGCGGGAGGTGGGCACCGGCTACTTCGACGCCGTCTCTCAGGCGGTCAACGGCGGGCGGTCGTCCACGACGGCGATGGAGGGCTCCACCGAGGAGGCGCAGTTCTAACCCAGCACGTGCCGCAGCGCCGTTTCCGGCTCTCTGAACCGGAACTCGAACCCGGATTCCGAGAGCCGCTTCGGGGCGACTCGTTGGCTCGCGAGCAGCGTCTCGCGAGCCATCTCGCCGAGCGGCTTCAGGGCGAACTTCGGCGCCATGAGGAATGCGGGGCGACCGAGCGCTCTCGATAGCGCTCTCGTGAACTCCCGGTTCGTGACGGCAGCGGGCGCCACCACGTTCAACGGACCCTCGAGCTCGGAGTCGAGCACGTGAAGGACGGCGGCCACCGCGTCGCCGAGCTCGATCCAGCTCATGAACTGACGACCGTCGCCGAGTACGGCCCCGAGCCCCAGCCGGAAGGCGGGCAGCATCTTGGCGAGAGCCCCGCCTCGGCCCAGAACGACCCCGAAGCGAAGCGCGGCCCAGCGGATGCCGGCCTCGCGCGCCGGGGCGGCCGCCTCTTCCCATTCGCGACAGAGCTCGGCGAGAAAGCCGGTGCCGGCGGACGAGCTCTCGTCCAGTCGCTCGTCGCCGCGGCTGCCGTACCAGCCGACCGCCGACGCGGTCAGAAACGTCGCCGGTGGGGCGTCCAGCCGGGCGAGCGTTTCCGCGAGCATCCGCGTGCTTCCGATTCGACTCTCGCGCAGTCGACGCTTCCTCGCCGCCGTCCACCGTCCGCTCGCGAGGCCCTCGCCCCCGAAGTGGATCGCGGCGGTGGCCCCCTCCAGGGCCGAAGTGTCGTCGACGCCACGGGCCGGATTCCACGAAACGAGATCCCGCTCTTCGGCCACGGGTCGCCGGACGAGACGCACGACCTGGACGCCCCGTTCGTCCAGGGCGCGCACGAGGGCACGCCCGACGAACCCGACGCCCGAGACGACGATCCGCGGTCGGTCAGCGTGCCCACCACGGCGGGATTCCGCCGAATGCGTCATTCGAATCGGATTTGATTGTCGCTGAAGGTCAATCGGATCAAGGAGGCCGAGTCGCCGCGGCGAATGAGCTCCTCCGCCAGCGGCTGCCGCACGTACCGGTCGATGACCCGACGGAGCTCGCGAGCGCCGAATTGCTCGCTGACTCCGTGCGCGATGAGGAATTCGTAGACCTCTTCAGTGAGTTCGATCCGCAGCTCTCGGGCCGCCGCGAGCCTCTCGAGATCCTGCACGTAGCGATCGATGATGAGGCGGAGCTCCGTTTCGCCCAGCGAATTGAACACGAGGATCTCGTCGATCCGATTGACGAGCTCCGGCCGAAAGTAGCCCGTCAGCAGCTCGCGCGGCTCGACCGGGGGCTCGGGGGCCGCCGCCTGCGCGGCGAAGCCGAGAGTCTTCGGCGCCTCGGTCGGTCGGATCTGGAGATTCTCATCGAAGAGGACGACGCAGTGCGGGTGGGTACGAACCGCGGCGACGAGCTGTCCCTCCTGCTCGTGTCCGACGTAACCGGGCGGTGCGCCGATGAGCTTCGCGACCGAGTGCGGCTCCATGTACTCCGACATGTCGAATCGGACGAGACGCTTCTCGTCGCCGAACAGGTGATGGGCCAGGCTCTTCGCGAGCTCCGTCTTTCCGACGCCGGTGGGACCGAGAAACAGGAACACCCCGGACGGCCGTTCGGGATCGGACAGGCCGGCTTTCGACGTCATGACCGCGCGTGCGATCGCCGAACAGGCGTGATCCTGTCCGAGAACTCGGGATCGGAGCTGCTCCTCCAATTCGAGCAGGTGGCCGACGTCTTCGCCCGAGAGCCGCTCCAGCGGGATCCCCGTCCACTGGGAAACCGTGCAGGCGACGCTCTCCCGATCGACCGTCCGCGTCGGTGATGACTCGCCGCGGCCTGCGGACAACGTCCGGAGCCGGATCCTCGCGCCGCACTGGTCGAGCGCGTCGATGGCCTTGTCGGGCAGGCGGCGGCCGGGCACGTAGCGGACGGTCAACTCGACCGCCGCCTCGATCGCCTCCGGCGCGATCTCGACCCCATGGTGCAGCTCCAGCGAGGGCGCGAGCCCCTGGAGGACGAGTTTCGTTTCCGACGGCGTCGGCTCCTCGATCATGACGGGCTCGAACCGGCGCTCGAGGGCGGAGTCCCTCTCGATGTGGCGCCGGTATTCCTCGATGGTCGTCGCGCCGATGCAGCGCAGGTCGCCGCGGGCGAGCGCCGGCTTCACGATCTCGGAAGCGCCGACCGCCTCGCCCGAACTGGAACCGGCCCCGACCAAGGTGTGGATCTCGTCCAAGAACAGGATCACGTCCGGATCGCTCGAGGCCTCCTTCAGGATGCCGAGGATCCGCTCCTCGAAGTCGCCCCGATACTTCGTTCCAGCCACGAGGGAGGCGACGGAGAGCTCGATGATGCGGCACCCCCGGAACGGATGGCCCTCGTCTTGGTCGAGGAGATGGTTCGCGAGCCCTTCGACGACGGCGGTCTTCCCCACGCCCGCCTCCCCCACGAGAACGGGGTTGTTCTTTCTCTTTCGCAAGAGAACCTCGGCGAGCTGGGTCATCTCCTTCTCGCGTCCGATCACCGGCATGAGGGCGCCGTCCTGCGCCTGGGCCGTGAGGTCGCGCCCGAATCGGGCGAGAAGCGGGTGCTCGGCGTCGGAGGGCTTGACCGGTGCCGGCGCGAACGTCTCGTACAGCTCGGCTACCTGAACGTCCTGCGTTCTCAGCAGGCGGATCGGAACGCTGCGACCCTCACGGAAAATGGCGTCGAGAATGTGTTCGTCGCTGATCTGGGGTTTGCGATTCCGCACCGCGATCTTCGCGGCCAGCCGCAACACCTGCTGACAGCGAGGCGTGACGAGAATCTCCGATCCCCACGGAGAGTGCTCGAGCGGTTCGATTCGGGAGCGGAGCTGCTCGGTGAATACCGGCAACTCGAGCTTCTGGCTCTCGAACGCGTCGGCCAGCTGATCTTCGCGCGTTTCCGCCAGGGCCATGAACAGATGCTCGACTCCCAGGAACCCATGGCCGGAGCGGGTACTCTCCTCCGCCGCTTGGCTCATCATGGCCTGCGCAGAGGAAGAGAGGGGGAGTGATTCCATCGTTCTCCTGGGGGCGCCTAGCCGGGCGTGAACTCGACGCAGGTGTTGCCGAGAACGAAGAGGCTCCCTGGTCCGATCAGCGTGCGGTCCTCGATTCGCTGCTCACCGATGTACGTGCCGTTCCGGCTGCCGGCATCTTCCAGGTAGAAGGAGTTGCCCTCGCGAACGATGCGTGCGTGTCTCGTCGAGACGAGCGGGTCGAGGCGCAGCGGGAGGTCGCACTGGGCAGCCCGGCCGAGCGTGAGGACGTCGTTCGTCACGCGTGCGGTGACGCCGTCCATCGGTCCCCCGACGACCTCGAGATTCATGAAGGACAGGCGCTCGGGCTCGAGCTGGCGGTCCGGGCGTGGGCGCACCGGAACGACACGGGTCGCCGAGAGGTCTTCGCGGGGGGGCCGGCCTTCAGGAGGGGGAGATTCCATCGACGAAACTCCTGCTGCGGTGGGGCGAGGATAGCGCAATTCCCACGAGGAAGGAAGACACCCTCGGACGCGGGAGCGTGACGAAAGGGGATCGAACTTTTGCCGGACTCGCGCTACGGTGCCTCCCCCGAAAGCGATATCGAACCCGTCAGGCGGGAGGAAGCAAATGGGTTCCGTGAGAGTCGAAGGGGGCTGGCTTCTTCGGTTGGAGGTGGGCGAGAAGCTCCCCGACGCGCTCGCCGAGTTCTGCCGAGCGCAGCGCCTACCGTCGGCCACCGCGGAGGGGCTCGGCGCGCTGCGAGACGTCGAGCTCGGTTACTACGACGTCGATGCGAAGACCTACCGGCGCACGAAGCTCGAGGGCTCTTGGGAGCTCCTGAGTCTCTGGGCCGACGTCGCCGACTGGGAAGATGGTCCATTCGCGCATACGCATGTCGTTCTGTCCGGTCCCGACTGCGTTGCGCGGGGAGGTCACCTGTTCGAGGGAACCGTCTCGGTGACCGCCGAGCTCCGGATCTGGGAAACGGGGCGGCCGCTACGGCGCAAGATGAACGACGAGATCCGACTTCACCTTCTCGACCTCTGACTCGCGGGCGTGGGATGATGCCGCGATGACTGCGTGTCCTTTCTGCCAATCTCCGATCCCGGTCGGCGGCCGCTTCTGCCCGGCGTGTGGATCACCGACCGATGAACACCCCCCGACCGCGGGGGCGACGATCGCGGTGTCTCGTTCGTCGACACCCTCCGGCCGGACACCATCCTCGACTCCGCTGCCCGGGGCCGGCGCGTACGCCGCGGGCACCACGATCCAGGACCGGTACCGGATCGTCGGGTTGCTCGGCCGGGGAGGCATGGGCGAGGTCTACCGGGCCGACGATTTGACGCTTGGCCAACCGGTGGCGTTGAAGTTCCTGCCGGAA
>JALGZO010000783.1 GCA_025774865.1 bacterium
AAAAAAGCGCGTGGCGACCTTGTTTACTTCGTCCACCTGGTACTCCACTACCCGCGACTCCTGGGGCGAGCTGAAGCTCCCGTTGTCGAAGACAGTGATCGTGCCCGTGGCCGTCCTGCGGGCGCAATGTTGGTACGTGAACCATTGAGTGTCGCCGACCAGCGTGAACTCGTTCTGACTGCCCCCCATTCGCCAGATCACGTCTCCCGTCACCCGGTCGATCTTCACGACCTCATCGATGTTCCTGTTCGAGATGAGGATGTTGCCGTCCGTGTCGTACTCCATCGAGTTCGTGTGAACGTAGTCGACAAAGCACGCCGTGAGGTCCTCGTGAACTGCGTCAGTGATCTCGAGGTGATCCCAGCTCCGCCACTCGAAGACGACGTTGTGCAGCGGGTCCATTTCCTGGAGAACGACACCTCGCACGATCGCGTTCGGGCAACCGCCAGGGACGACCTGACTCATGTCGATCATCCGGTGGTCGAACAGCAGCAACAGCGCGTTCCCATTGGGCAAGAGCTGAAAATCGTGGCCATCGCTGACCCAGGGGTCGTAGCCCCCTCCGGGGAGCCACTCCTCGACCACCGTGTACGTGCTGTCCATGCCTTTCGTCCGCCGGTCACCCGTCTCTCGACGATCGAAGTAAGTCAGGAGCCCGTTGGGCTGCTTCTTGAAGTCCCAGGTCTGCCCGAGCATCTTTCGAAAGAACACCGGCCATCCCGCATCGTCGAGGATCATGATGTAGTCACCGGACGGCGTCTGCTTCGGATCCTTGACCCAGTTCGCGACGAACAGATACCCCGCGGCGGGATCGTCCGAGATCGTCACGTCGACCAGAGGGAAGTCGTTCGGCAGAGTGAACGGAGTCCCGCGACGGCCGGGAGCGATCTCGGAGCTGTCACGCTCCGGTGTCCGCGTCTCGGACCCGGTCACTCTTCGCTCCGGCTCGTGGGCACCCGCGCCCGAAGCCGACGGGAAGAACACGACGGCGAGCAGCAGAATCCGAGTGGCGAGCGCAGCGTTGGCCATTTCGGAATCCCTCCCCGGCATATACGGTAGCGAACCGCATGAAGCGGTAAGCGCCCCGCCTCGAGAAAAGTTACTGGTCGAAGGATCAGAAAGTCAATCGGGGGACCTGACGTCCTCCGTTTCATTTGCCCCCCGCCGCGGGGTAAACTCTCGAGTGCGGTCGCCGAAAGAGCGTCGGTCCCGGTCGGACATCCCTCTCGCCCGCGGCGCGCCTCTCTGGTTGCTCGGAAACGACCCTGGGAAAGGAGACACCGATGATCCAGCACAAACGATTCGCACTCGCGATTCTCACGTGGATTCTCTTTGGACTGATCGTCGAGGGTCGCGCCGAGGTTCCACAGACACTGGGGCTCTTCCTCAACGCCCCGGGATCGTTCAACGGCTACACTTTGATTTCGGCGCGGAACTACCCGGAGACATACCTCATCGACAATGATGGGCGTCTCGTCCATTCCTGGCCGCACACTCGGAGGGGGAGTGCCGCCTACTTGCTCGAGAACGGTCACCTGGTCCGCGCTGCTACGTCCACCGTGGAGGAGTGGGACTGGGACGGGAATCTCGTTTGGGCGTTTGAGTACATTGACGACCCGCCAGTTCATCCCCATCACGACGTTGAAGTCCTGCCAAACGGAAATGTCTTGATCCTGGCGTGGGAGGAGAAGTCCGCCGACGAAGCGATCGCCAACGGCCGGGATCCAGAGACGATGCCGACTGGGCAGCTCTGGCCCGAACACCTCGTCGAGGTCCAGCCGGCGGGGGCGGACGGTGGGGTCATCGTGTGGGAGTGGCACGTGTGGGATCACCTGATCCAGGACTTCGACGCGACGAAGGCGAACTTCGGAGTGGTGGCCGATCACCCGGAGCTGATGGACATCAACTACCCGGAGGACCTGTCCAACCGGAACCCGGCGGATTGGCTTCACTCGAACGCCGTGGCGTACAACGCCGAGTTGGACCAGATTGTGATCAGCTCCAACTTCTTGAGCGAGTTCTGGATCATCGATCACAACACGACGACCGAGGAGGCCGCGGGGCACACCGGGGGCCTTCGTGGCATGGGGGGGGACATCCTGTACCGCTGGGGAAACCCGGAGGTTTACGACCGGGGGACAGCCGCCGATAGACGGCTTTACACCCAGCACGACACTCAGTGGATCCCGGACGGCTACCCCGGCGCCGACAACATCCTGCTCTTCAGCAACGGGAACGGCCGACCGGACGGTGACTACTCCACCATTGTGGAGGTTCGGACGAGCGTTGATCCGGCCGGTAACTACCCCGTCCCGCCGGCGCACGAGCCACACGGCCCGTCCGAGGCCACGTGGGAGTACACTGCCACGCCTCCCGACAGTCTGTACGGCGCAAACGCCTCGGGCTGTCAACGTCTGCCCAACGGCAACACGCTGATGATCGAGACGCCGATCGGGACACTCCGGGAGATCGATTCGTCGGGGCAGGAGGTCTGGAAGTACATCTTCCCGGTCGACGGGAACGGGCCGATGGTCCAGGGCTCGGAGCCGACGGACAATCGGGCCTTCCGGACGTTGCGCTATGCTCCCGACTACGCGGCCTTCGACGGCCGGCACCTGACGCCGGGCGGCACGATCGAGATCAGCGTGGTCCAAGCGATGCTGACCGAGTTGGTATCGTCCGTCACCGCCCTCGATCTTCCCGCGGGAATCGAACAGAGCCTGCTCGCCAAGCTCGACGCAGCGGGGCGAGCGGAAGATCGCGGCAACGAAAACGCCGCAGGCCGGCAGCTTCGTGCCTTCGTGAACCAGGTGACCGCGCAGCGGGGCCACCACATCGACGACGAAGACGCCGACACGTTGATCGCATCAGCCATGGACATCATGGCGATGCTCGACACCCGCGGCGGGCCATTCACCGGCGGCGGGAAGTGGCAGCCAGTTCTGAAGACCCCTGACGACACCGGCGGCGGGATTCAGCTCTCGGCCAGCCATCCGAATCCCTTCGATCACCTGGCCACGATTCAGCTCGTACTTCCGCAACGGTCACCAGTCGCCCTTGGGGTCTACGACGTGGCCGGCCGACTTGTACGGGTGCT
>JALGZO010000125.1 GCA_025774865.1 bacterium
GGCGCGGCGTCGACTTGCGCGCTATTCGCTCATTGCTTCACCTGCTCGAAGGACGTCGCGGCCGCGAGCCGCATCAGCCGACGGCTCTCCGAGCTCGGCCTGGGAGTGCTGCGCTTCGACTTCACGGGACTCGGAAACTCGGAAGGGGATTTTTCGAACACGAACTTCTCGTCCAACGTGGATGATCTCGTCGCGGCCGCCGACCACCTTCGCGGAATGGGCACCGCGCCCGCACTGCTCGTGGGGCACAGCCTCGGCGGCGCCGCGGTGCTCGACGCGGCGGGGCGGATCGAGGAGGTCCGTGCCGTCGCCACCATCGGGGCACCGAGCACCCCGCAACACATCCTCCGTTTACTGGAAGACTCGCGGCCCGAGATCGAAGAGGCCGGGGTCGCCGCGGTGAGCCTCGCCGGTCGAACGTTTCACATCCGCAAGCAGTTCCTGGACGACCTCGAGGAACAGAACCTCGCCGAGCGCATTCGCACTCTCGGGCGAGCGCTCCTCGTGATGCACTCCCCACGCGACGAGATCGTCCCGATCGACGAGGCACGCAAGATCTACGAAACGGCCCGCCATCCGAAGAGCTTTCTCTCTCTCGACGACGCCGACCACCTGCTCACGCGCCCCGCCGACTCGGAGTTCGCGGCACGGGTGCTCGCGGCGTGGGCCTCCCGCTACGTCGGTACCGCGACCCTTCGGCGCTCCGCCCCCTAGAAGGGGCCGTCCAGCGGGCCGATCGCCACTCAGGTGCCCACCGAAACTCGCCGAAAGTCGGATGAAACCGGGTACCCTTGCAGGTATTCGGACTCCTTCACGCGGAAGGCGAACATGCGATCTCTCGTCGTGGCCGCGACGATTCTCCTCGGCTCCGCCACCATCGTCGCGGCGGTCGTGAACGTGTCCCCGGACGGGCGCGAGACGGCGGTCGAGCCGGAGGCCGCGATCCCGCCCGGAACGCTGCTTCTCGGTGTCCCCGACGTCCCGCTCCCCGATGTTCCGAGCTGGACCGGCGATCTGAATCGAGCCGTCGGGGCGCTCGCGTTCGGCGACACGGACGGGGATGGCGACCTCGACCTCGCGTGCGGTTGCTACTTCTCGAACGGGTTTCCCCCCATCGACCAGTGGGAGAACCTGATCTACCGGAACGACGGCGGCACGCTCCAGACGACACCGACCTGGGTGTCGGTGGACGAACGGCACACCGCCGACCTCCGGTTCGGTGACGTCGACGGGGACGGGCGGCAGGATCTGTTCGCGGCGAACGGCGGCGAGGGGCTCGACCCGAGCGTCATCTACCTGAACGGACCCACCGGCATCGACTCCATCGCCGACTGGGCCGCCACCGACCTGACGTGGACCCTCGGGGGAGCGTTCTGCGATCTCGACGGCGACGGCTCGCTCGACCTCGTCACCGCGAATCAGGGGAACTCCGCCAATTCCGTGCGGCCGGTGCACGCGTACTACAACACCGGCGCCGGGCTCGAGACCTCGCCGAGCTGGGCATCGAGCGACCTCGCGATCTCGAACGCGGTGGCCGTCGGCGATCTCGACGGCAGCTCCGACGTTGCGGTGCTCGCTCACACGTTCCCCGGCGACGGTCAGACGACGCTCTTCACGCTCCCGCACCAGCCGATCACATCGATCGAGCGAATCGAGATCATCGATTGGATCGGGATCGTGTTCTACACCGTGGACCGACTCACGGGGCGCATCCACTTCGGCTTCCCGCCGCCGGTGGGGTCGACCGTCGAGGTCGACTACACCTACAGCACCCAGCCCGACATCGCGGTCACGAAGTGGGTGAACTACGAGACCGGCGTCTACGCGAACTCGTCCGGCACGCTGTCGGCGACTCCCACCTGGACGACGGGCGACGCCACGCGCGCCGACAAGGGCATCGGGCTCTCCGACGTCGACGCCGACGGTGATCCCGATCTCGCGTTCGGCGGCACCGACGAGACGCTCTTCTATCGAAACGCCGGTGGCACTCCCACCGGCCCGGAGTGGATGTCGAGCAACGATTTCCACAGTTGCCAGGACCTCGCTTGGGGCGACGTGGACGGAGACGGCGACGAGGATCTCGCGACCATCCACTTCGGCACGGGGCACGTACGCCTCTATCTCAACCGGGACGGCCTGCTCGACGCGACGCCGTCGTGGCTCTACGACCTCGCCTCGAGCGGGACGGCCATCGCCTGGGGTGACGTGAACGGCGACGGCTTCCTCGACCTCGCCGCGGGGACCGCCCGCCTGCCGATCGTCCTCTTCCTGAACACGGGGCCGCCCTTCGTCGGGGCCGAGACCGTGGACGCGGGCGCGCCGGATCGCTCGACCGCGTTGCTCGCGCATCCGAACCCGTCTCGCGCCACGGTCACGCTCCTCCGGCGGGACGCTCGACCGATCCCCCTCCCGGCGCGGCTCGTCGTCTCGGACGCGGCGGGACGAACCGTTCGTCGGCGCTCCATCACGTCCCGCCTCGACGCTCGCTGGGACGGGCTCGACGAATCGGGACGACCGGTACCCGGCGGGGTTTACTTCGTGAGGATTCACCACGCGGATGGCGTCGACACGGGGCGCCTCGTCCGGCTCCGCTGACCGGCCGCCATACCCGCCTTACAGCTCGAGTGTTAGGATTCCGGCCATGGATCACGATCTTCACTGGTACGCCGAATCGGGACAGATCGACCGGCTGCGGGCCGATCTCGAGGCCGGTGCAGATCGCGAAGCCCGCGACGAGGACGGGCGGACACCGTTGCAGATCGCCACCGAGAAGGGGCGCCTCGACGTGATCGAGGTGCTGGCGGACGCGGGAGCCGATCTGGACGCGGCGGAGGGCGTCGCTCCGTCGCTGCGTCCTCTCCACCGCGCGTGCCTCGTCTCGGAGCGATTCGCGCTCGCCCGGAACGAGGAGATGGCCCGGCTCCTGTTGCGCCGGGGGGCGGACCCCGCCGTCCCCGACGACGCCGGGCGCACGCCGCTACACCTCGCGATCGAATGGTGCGGCTCCGATCTCCTCGAGCGCTTCATCGACAAAGGAGCCGATCCCGTCGCCACCGACGAGTCCGGGCGCACGCCACTGCACGTCGCGTGCGCGCGCGGAGCGATGTCCATGGCCGATCACCTGATCGAGGGAGAGGGTGCGGCCGCGGCTCGGCGGAAGGACACGGCCCTGGCCCGCCTCGAAGACGAGTCGGTGCTCGAGACGCTGATCGCTGACGGAGCGAACCCGGCCGAACCCGACGGGCAGGGGATCACGCCGATCCACGTCGCGGCCGAGCGTGGAACGGAGTGGGCGGCCAAGATCCTTCTCGCCCACGGCGCCGATCCGAACTCGGTCGACTCCTACCGCGCCACACCTCTCCATCGCGCGGCCGACGCGAACGTCGCGGAGCTCTTGATCGCGCACGGTGCCGACCTGAACCCCCTGGACAAGGACGGGAACCCTCCGCTGCATCGCGCGGTCGGATCGGGGCGGATCGACGTCGCGGACGTGCTCCTCGAGCGGGGCGCCGACGTGCGGGTGGCCAACGCCGACGGTCGGACGGCGCTTCACGTCGCCGCGAGCTCCGGTCGCGCCCATACCGTCGAGAAGCTCGTCGCGCGCGGCGCGGACGTCAACGCGCCGGATCGGGACGGCCGCACGCCGCTCACCGTCGCGAAGGAGGGCGGCCACACGCTGGTCGTCCAGACGTTGAAGCGGCACGGCGGTCGCACGCGGAAGCGTCGCTCCTTCTTCGGATTCTGACGGAGACTCGGATGACCCCGACCATCCTCACGATCGCCGGCTCCGACCCGACGGGGGGCGCGGGGATTCAGGCCGATCTCCGGACGGCGGCCGAGCTCGGATGCCGGGGCGCGAGCGCCGTCACCGCGATCACCGTTCAAGACTCGCGCGGCGTGCACGGGTGGGAGCCCGTATCCGCCGACCTCGTCCGCCAGCAGGTGCGCACGATTCTCCGGGACTTCGAACCGGGAGCCGTGAAGACCGGCATGCTCGCGACCGCAGAAATCGTCGAAGTCGTCGCCGAGGAGATCCGGCGGGAGGCGACCCGCGTCCTCGTGGTCGATCCCGTGCTCGTCTCGTCGTCGGGAGCTCCCCTGCTCCAGGAGGGCGGCCTCGAGGCGCTGCGGCGTGAGCTTCTCCCCCTCGCGACTCTCGTCACCCCGAACGTCGACGAAGCCCGACGCCTCTCGGGGCTTCCGGTCGAGTCCGCCGACGACGCCGGAAGGGCCGCCGCCGCGATTCGCGACCTCGGTGCCGCCGCCGTCGTCGTCACGGGTGGGCACCTCGAAGAAGAGCCCGGTACGGACGTTCTCGTGACGCGCGACGGCGTGACCCGGTTCGCCCCGGAGAGGGTCGAAGGCCGCGACGCCCATGGTACCGGTTGCGTTTTCTCAGCGGCGATCGCGTGCGGGCTGGCACGAGGCGAGTCGCTCGAGGAAGCGGTGGAGGGCGCCAAACGGCTCACCGAGGACCTGATTCGCCGGTGTCCCGCTCACCGACCGGAGCCGGCGTCGTGACCGCGACGATACGCGCGATCGCCGACACCGACTGGGAAGCCGTTCTCGCGATCTACGCCGAAGGAATCCGCGGGGGCAATGCCACATTCGAGACCGAGGTCCCCGACTGGGAAACCTGGAAGCGCGGACATCTCGAAGTCGGCCGGCACATCGTGGTCGAGGACGGGAAGGTCGTCGGATGGGTGGCGCTCGCCCCCGTCTCTCCCCGGCCATGCTATCGCGGCGTGGCCGACGTGAGCGTCTACGTCACGGATCGCGCCCAGGGGCGCGGCGTGGGGCGGGCGCTCCTCGACGCGGCGATCGAGTCCTCGGAGGCGCATGACATCTGGACCCTCACGGCCGGCATCTTCCCCGAGAACGAAGCGAGTCTCAGCGTTCACGAGAAGTGCGGCTTCCGCCGGGTCGGAGTGCGGGAACGCATCGGCTGGGGCCTTGGTCGCTGGCGCGACGTCGTGTTGATGGAGCGCCGCAGCGCCAAGGCGGGCACGCCCGATCCTGTGTAAGACGAGCACCGATCGAACGGCGGCGCGCCCTTCTACTGCGGATACGAGAAATCGACCGCCAGGTAGGTTCGACGATCGATCGCGATCTGCTCGATCGTGCCGCCGAGCGTGAGAGCCCCGGTCAGCGTCCGGGTGCCGCCCCAGTACACTGACGAGTCCCCCGCCATCTCGCCGGTCTCGTCGTCCTCCTTCGGCACGAGCATCACCACGCGCTCCCGCTCCAGGAAATCCACACTGACCCTCATGTACATCTCCGGCTGGCGAAGGCGGAGCGGCTCCACCGCGTCCGCGCCGGAAAAGTAGACGGTGAAAATGCTGGTCTCGGGATCGAACGTGATCTCGGCGTGGGCCACGTGGTTCCCCAGCGCGACCACGGAACCGCCGTAGAGCGCCTCGTGCTCGCAGTCGAGGGCGTGCTCCGTCACGACCGAGCCGGGCGGGGGCAGGGCCGCCGCGCCGAGGGCGCCGCCGGCCTTTCCTCCGGCCAGTTTGGGGTCGTCGGACTCCTCATCTGCTCCCGTCGGTGGGACCAGCGTCAACCCGACGAACCCGATGAGGACCAAAGCGAGCATTCTCATGGTGTATCTCCTCAAACCCATTCTGCGAGGTATTTCGGCAACATTTCCCGCCACAACGGCCAGTCGTGATCCCAGTCGGGTCCCCACGAGTCTACCCGATTCGGCACCCCCGCGGCGCCCAGGACCTCGGCCGCTCGCCAAGATTCTCCGATGTCTTCCCACCGACCCTCGCCGGAGGCGAAGAGCACGAAGCGCTTCCGGACCTGATCCAAGTGCTCGCCGTTCATTCCCCCGAGGAAGTGAATGGGAGAGGACTCGAAGAACTCGGGTCCGGGCTCGTCCTCCTTGTAGAACCGGACGAGATCGAAGGTGCCGCTCATGCAGAGCGCGTGGGAGAACGCGTCAGGGTGTCGACAGATGAGAGCCAAAGCGTTGAAGGCGCCGATGGACGATCCGGCGACCACCAGCTCGAGGTCGTCGTCGCGGCAGTCGTGCCGAACCGCCGGCACGACCTCGTGGTATATGAACTCCTGATACTGCTTCTGGATCCATCCGCGGTACCGGCCGTCGCTGTCGCCTCGGAGCATCGCACGACCCGCCACGCTGTCGACGGAATAGACCTTGATCTTTCCGGCGGCCAGAAGATCCGACAGCACGTCGATCACGAGGAAGCGCTCGATCTCCTCGGCGTCACCGCCCGCCGTGGGGAATATGAGCACCGGCTTGCCGATTTCCCCCCAGCGCGCCAGCGCGACCTCTTGCCCGAGACGCTTCGAGTGCCAGGTTTCGGTCGCCTTCACGGTCCCGCCTTCTCGCGGCGCGACGCGGCCGGAGAGTCGCGCCACCGCTGGATCCTCTCCCAGAAGAGCTCCGTGAACTCCTCCACTTCGTGATCCGGGTAAAGAGCCTCGACCTTCTTGCGAACCGCGTCCTTCGCGACGTCGGAACCGAAGAACTCCCGAGCGACCTCATCCAGATGCGACAGGTGCGTGGCGCAGAACTCTTCGAAGTGTTCCGCGTCGAAACGCTTCAGTGCGATCGCCGCGTACTCCGAGAGCTTCTCGCGAAACGACAGATCGTCTCGGTCTGCAATCGCGTAGAACGGGGTCCAGTTGAGGTTGCGGCGGAACGGCCGCTCGACGGCGGCGCAGAAGATGGACCACTTCAGTTTCGCGAGTAGGAGCCACGGGAAGTGAAAGTGCAGCGATGTGACCTGCGAGTCGGGACAGGGATTCGCGAAATCGATCGGCCGCCAGGTGCCCTTCTCGCCACGAAGTGTCTCGCAGGAGTTGAAGTCCCAGCCGAAGAAGGAGTTGATCGTGAGCGTCATGTCCTCGAGGACGGCGGCGTCGGTCGGGGAAAGAAAGTCGGTCTCCATCGTGTAACGATCGTGGAGCGGACCCGACGGATCGTAGAGAACGTGGCGAATCTGCGGACCGAGGCCGACGGTGCGCACGTAGAGGTCGAACGGCTCCACGGCTCGCTGGATGTGCATCACGTGGCGGCCGCTTTGTTCGTACGCGGCCTGGAGCGCCGCGGGGTTCTCGATGCGGCTGACCCCGGTCCAGCCTCCCCCGTCGTAGGGTTTCATGTACATCGGGTAGCCGAGCCGCTCCCCGACGTCTTCGAGATCGAACAGGCGCGCGTAGCGTTCCAGGGTCGGCTTCAGGTCGGGGCTCGATTCGTACTCCTTCGGCGGGATGAGCCAGGTCTCGGGAATCGGAAACCCGAGCCGCAGCATCCCGCCGTACGTGGTGAGCTTCTCCATCGACTGCACGGACCACGGATTGTTGAACACGTAGACGTCGTCGAGGAGGATCGACTTCTTGATCCATTCGCGGCTCGGGTGATACCAGTGCGTCAACCGGTCGATGACGAGGTCGTACCGGGGAGGGTCGAGAAGGGCGAACGGCTCGATCGTGACGCGCTCCACCTCGAACTGGATGCAGTCCCCGTCGACGGGAATCGAGAGGTCGAGCCGCTCCAGAATCTCTTCGTAGCAAATCGGCCAGCAGATGTCCGCCCCGAGGGACAGGCCGATTCTTCGGGTCAGGGTGGCCATTTCCTCCCCATCTTGCTGCGGGCTCCTCCCGCCGCTGGTTGCTCCGGGGCTCCACCCACTCGTCCCGACCCGTCCCGAGACCCCTCCTTCGATTCTAGCCGAATCCAAGAGCCGCTACTCATACACCATCCAGAGGGGACCTGGATACAGCCAGGAAAGCCCCTCTCGAAGCCGATCCCGCCAGTTCTCCCAGTTGTGGCCGTCGCGAGCCTCGACGTAGCGGACGTCCATCCCCGTGGATTGCAGGAGCGGCACGAGCGACCGGTTCTCGTAGATGAGAGACTCGTACATGCCGCAGCTGACGAAGACCTTCTCGGCGACGGCCGAGGGCTGGTCGCGGAACGCGTTCACGAACGCCACGACCGGATCGAACGCGGGACCTCGCTCGTGATGGGGCCCGATGTCCGTGAAAGCGAACGAGCCGGACTGCAGCAGCAGACGTCCGAACCGGTCCGGGTAACGCCATGCCGCGGCGAGAGAGGCGACGGCCCCGAGGCTCGCGCCGAGCAAGCAGCGGGAGGCCACGGTGCCCTCCAGCGGCAGGCGTTGTTCCAGTTTCGGAACGAGCTCCTCGGCGAGAAACTCGGCGTGCGAGGGATCGTCGGCGTACTCTCGCATGCGGTCGCGCGGATCGATCATGGCGGCGATCAGACCGGGAATCTCGAAGCGGTGAATCAGATTGTCGAGGACCGTCTTCAGACCCGAGTAGTTCAGATAGTCTCCCCCGTCGTGCACGATCAGCAAGGGATAGCGGCGCTGGGCCCGGTAGCGCGCCGGGTAGTAGAGCGTGACGGGGACCATCCGATGCATGACCCGGCTCCGGATCCGGATCTCCTCGAGGCGACCGGGTCCGGCGTCAGGGTCCTCCGCGATCCACTCCGGGACCTCGTATCCCTCCGCCTGACAAACCGAGTTGGCCCCGAACGGATCGCGCGCGAGCGCCGAGTTGAGGGGATCCTCGATCCACTGGTGCGTGGGACCGCGAACGATCTCGAACTTGTACTCCACGCGCGAGCCCCGGGGTAGCTCGAGGACGAGATACCAGAGGTCGGTGCCGTGAACCCGGTTGAACGCTTGCGTCGACGGGAGCCCGTAGACCCAGTGTCGCAAGTGAACGGCGTCCGCCTCGCCGCGCCACACGAAGGTCACGCTCGATCCCTCGACGATCGGGAACCGGTGACGTGCGAAGAACTCGTCGATTGCGGCGGCGCCGAGCGACACCCGGCTCTCGAGCTCGCGGATCGCCAATCGGTGGCCCGGGGCGGAGGAAATGCTCACGCGGCGAGCTCCTCGACGCGGCCGTCGGTACCGAGGACGGAGGTCCCGGGAGACACGGACCAGTGGTCGGGGCTCACCACGAGGCGGGCGCCATCGTCGAGCGCGAGGCAGCGGTCGGGCGCCCACCGTCTCGCGAAACGAGAGACGCGAGCGGCATCGTCGAGGCGCAGGCGCGTGCGCGCGTGCGGCAGCGCGATCACCCCACGACAGAGCCCGAGGCCGACCTCGAGTACTTCGGCGTTGCCCGGGCCTTGCGGGGGCCTGTCGTGATAGACGACGATGCGCTCTCCCAGCACCATCGCCCCCGCCGACCAGCCGATCACTGGCTTCTCGCGGATCATCTCGGTGATACCGAAGAGTCGGAGACGGTTCAGAAGCACCGCCACGTGCCCCCCGGCGATCGCGATCGCTTCCGCCCGGCCGACGATCTCCGCGAGCTCCCGTTGGTGGCGCCTCCCAACGGAGTGCCGGTCGAGCCGGAGCCGCTCGCGGTACTCTTCATGGATACCCCGGACCTGGTCGAGGTGCTCGCGGTCGAGTCGCCGGACCGCATCGAGCGAGCGGTGCAGGCTCTCCGCCACGAGGTCGGCGGGACCCGCGTGCTCCGTCAGCTCGATCACGGCCCTGGCCGTGTGAACGAGCCGAACGTTGTAGAGGGACTGCAGCGCCTGCAGTCGGCGCTGACGTTCGTTGTGGAGCGACGCGATCTCCGGGACCTTCGCAAAGACGTCGTCGCCGCGACGATGTAGTTCGAGATTGTCGAACCGGTCGCTGAGTCGGTCGGCGGGACGCCGCGTTTCGGTTTCACGCTCCTGCCACCCGGCGGTCACCGTCGCGATCCGCCCCCCCACCCCGAGCTCCTCCAGCGCCGCCGTCAGCGTCGGTGTCCGGCCCTGCGGACCGAGCAGAATGACCGTCTGCTCAGAACTGATTTCGGTGAAGGTGCTCACTCGGCTCGGACCTGGACGTTCTGTCCGACGGCGTCCAGCATACGGCGGAGCTCGTCGAAGTCGGGATGCCGCAATCGCATCCACGCGTTCGCCATGTAGCCCGATTCCACCGATTGCGTCGGCGTCCCCGGGTCCGGCAGGTGCCAGTCGATCAGACTCTCGCCGAACTCTTGCCGAACGAACTCCACCCCCTCGTAGCCGATGATGGTGCCGTCCCGGTCGGGTCGCAGCGTGATGATTCCCGCGGAGTACCGCCGGGACGGCTCCTGCTCGATGCAGCCCCAGCAAATCGCTCGCGCCCACTCCTCGTAGACGTCCATCTCGTTCGCGGCGCAGTAGAGATCCCAACACCCCACCCCCGGTGGGCGGCACCCGATCTCCGAGAAGCGAAGGCCCTTGGGCCCGAAGAACCATTCCATGTGCGTCGGCGAGGTATCGATAGCCAGCGCCTCGATCACTTTTCCTCCGAGCTCCCGGACCTCGCGATAGTCCTCAGCCGTATCGATACGATTCGTGACGATGAACTGCGGCGAGATCCAGCGCGTGCGCATCGCCTCGAGCACGTTCGGGTAGTAATGCGTCACGAAGTCGCAGGCGACCCGACCGCCGATCGTGATCGTGTCGTAGAATGCTTCGTGACCTTCGACGAACTCCTCGATGGCCACCGAGCTGCCGTGCTCGACGCCGGACGCGTGCAGGGCGCCGTCGAGCTCCTCGTTCGACGTCACCTTGAAGGTGCCGGCGGACCCCGCGCCGCTGCGCGGCTTCACGATGAGAGGAAAGCCGACCGAGTCCGCGAAGCGATGTGCCTCGTCCGAAGAGACCGCGCCGGTGGACTGCGCACAGGGGACGCCGGCCTTCGCCAGAGCGTCCTTCATGGCCGGCTTGTCGCGGCAGAGCCACGCGGTCCTGACGGAAGTGCCAGGAATCCCGCACGCCTCGCGCACGCGCGCGGCCGTCATCACGTGGGCCTCCACGGTCGCCTCCAGCCGGTCGACGGGCAAGCGTTCATGAATCCAGCGCACGCAACGCATCACCGCGTCATCGTCCACGACGGACGGAACCTGCTCGTAATGGAATAGCCTGCCCAGCATGTCGGAGGGGAGAGCCCCGGTCGGGCTCTCGCCGATCGCCGTCACCTTCGCGCCGACCGCGAGAAGCCCCCGCACGAACTCGTTCTGGTTCGCGGGAAACGCCGGCTCCAAGAAGACGACGTGCACCCTAGACCTTCGCTTCTTGTCGCGTGACGAGCTCGCCGTACAGCTCGAGGTAGCGTTTCCCGGCTTTCTCCCAGGAGAAGTCCGCGTTCATAGCGTTCGACATCAGCTTCTTCCACACCTCGCGATCCTGATACAGGCCGAGCGCCGTCCGCAGTGCCCAGCGAACCCCCTCGGCGGTCGGATGGTCGAACACGACCCCGTTGCCGGATTCGCTCTCCGGATCCCACTGACGCACGGTATCCGCGAGGCCACCGGTCTTCCGGACGATCGGGATCGTCCCGTACATCAAGCTGTACATCTGGTTGAGCCCGCAGGGCTCGTAGATCGACGGCATCAGGAACATGTCCGCACCGGCCTCTATGCGGTGGGCGAGCCCTTCGTGGAAACCGCGATAGAAGCAGACCTCCCCCGGGAACGCTTCCTGGAGCTCCGCGAAGAACCGTTCGTACTTCGACTCACCGCTCGCCAGGATGACGAGGCGAAGCACGTGCGCTTCGAGAAACTCGGGCAGCGGCTCGAAGAGGAGCTCGATGCCCTTTTGACCGGTGAGTCGCGTCACCATGCCGACGACCGGCCGGTCCGGGTCGTACGGCAAGTGAAGATCCGAGAGGAGTGCCTCCTTGTTCTTCTCTTTGCGCCAAAGGCTCTTTTGCGAATAACGGTGGGCGAGGTTCGAATCGCGGCGCGGATTCCAGACGGCCGTATCGACTCCGTTCAGGATTCCGACGAGCGTTTCGCCGCGCTCGCGCATCAGATCGTGCAGGCCGGCGCCGAGCTTCTCGGTTCGGATCTCCTCGGCGTAGGTCGGGCTCACCGTGGTAACGCGATCGGCGTAGAGAACTCCCGTCTTCAAAAAGCCGATCGCGCCCTCCCGGAGGTCCTCCTGATGGAGGTACTTCGCGCTGTCCTCGAGGCCGGTGTCGGTCAGGACGGAGGCGGGGAACGTTCCCTGGTAGCCGATGTTGTGAATCGTGAGCACCGACCGCGTGGCCTGGAAGAGACGATCCCACGCATAGATCGACTTCAGATAGAGTGGAATCAATCCGGTCTGCCAGTCGTGACAGTGCATCACGTCGGGCGCCCACCCGAGGCGTTGACACGCATCCAGGGCGGCCCGTGACAGCAGGATGAACCGACGGTGTTCGTCGGGGTCGTTCGTGTAGACGTGCAGCCGATCGTAGAGCGCGGGGCAGTGAATGAAATGCACGACCAGTGACGATCCCGGAAGAGTGGCCTGGAGCACGTCGTAGGAGATGCGATCCGCCCCGGTCTCCACGGACAGATCGGAGAGCCCTTCGACGGGAGCGAAGTCGTAGGCGTCGGTCTCGATGGCGGAGTAGAGGGGCGTGAAGACGCGGACGTCGTGCCCCGCGCCATGGAGGAACGAGGGCAGCGCGGCCGAAACGTCAGCGAGCCCGCCGACCTTTGCAAACGGAGCGATCTCGCTCGTCACGTGACCGATTCGAAGAGTACGCATCAGGCGAAGTCTAGCACCCTTCGAAAGTTGGAGCTAGAATGCCCGGCATGCCGAGCGCCGTCTTCGTCGCCCCTTTTCTGCTGAAGACCACCCTGCGGTTCGTGAGGGCCGCGACCGAGCTGCCCGGAGTGAAAGTCGCGCTCGTCACGCAGGACACCCGAGACAAGATCGAGTCGCCTCTGCGGGATCGGCTCGCCGCCTTCGAGACCGTCGACGACGCGATCGACCC
>JALGZO010000126.1 GCA_025774865.1 bacterium
GGTACTCTTGGAACGGGGGCGTGGGATACGCGACCGCCTCCTCGAAGCCGACGGGACGGCCGGTCGCGTTGCCGCCGCAGAAGTAGGACCAGAGACCGAGCTGAGTGGCTTCCTCGCCGACGGTCGAGCCGTACGCGCGAAGTGTCTGGTCGAACGAGCTCATGACCGGCTCTCCTGGCTGCTCGGCGCGACGTTCGAAGAATCCGACCAGCGCGGCGACGCCGTGGCGTTCGGCGATCAAGTGCTGCCAGAGACAGTCCTCGTACGAAGCTCCTCTCGCGAGCCAGGTGCCGGGGTGGCTCACCGGCGAACCCTCCGGGAGGTAGCGCAGGTAATCGTCGGTCTCGTCGAAGACGAGGTCTTCCGCCCAGGTGGCGTCGGCCTCCAGCCAACCGCCTTCACTCCAGCGGCTCGCTGCGAACTGCGACGCGTGCTTCAGCTCGTGCGCGATCGAGACCTTCGCCGCCCCTTGAGACGATCCCTCCGGATCGAGGTTCTCCGGGAACCCTGTGTAGTCGCGGTGCAGAATGATCCGGGTCGTGCCCTCGACGGGAAGCGTGTAACCGTAGCTCTCCATCTCGCGGAAGGAGACTTGGTACCTTCCGTTCGCGAGCGGGGGAGCGGTGAAGCCTGCTTCCGCGAACAGTCGATCCCAGGAGAGCTCGGCCCATGCGCCGACCCGGTCGACGAAATCGGGAACCCCGTTCGCATCCGCGTCCGTCGCGTCGACGGCATTGGGGCCGATCGTCTCGTATGTGAACTGGAAGTGCTCGGTCTCGTGGGTCCGGGCCTGCCCGGCCGGATTCTGCGTCAGGTAAGCTGAAATCTGGGTGACGATCGCCGACGGGAGCCCGTCCCGCATCGACCGGTACTCCTGGACGAGACCTGTGGCGGATTTGACCGGGGACGCGTCCGCGCTCCGAAGTTCGGACGGGAGCCTCCCGGGTGCGAACACCCGCTGGAATCGCACGAGGAGCCCCTGGTCGTACCCCAACCTCCCGGTCTGAACGAGAGAGTCGACATGCCGCCGGAACTCGAGCTCGGACGAAGGGGCGCTGGCGCGCGCCACGCTGCCGAGGCCGAGAGCCAGGGCGCAGGTCAGGAGGGTGGGGAGCGAGCTGGGGCGTACCATGACACTTCCGGACGCGAGTTCCGTGACAGGGCTGACAACATTATAGAGATGGTCGAAGTCGCCCGCAACCGGCCTGGAGGGCCTCCTAGCCCCGCCTACGGTGCGCTGTGCGGCTCCCGCCCCGAACCAGAGCGAACTCGACCTTGCCGATCGCCGGGTGGGCCGCCTGAACCGCGACCCGGACCGGGTCGCCGATGGCGAACCGCCGCTTGAGACGCTGACCGACCAGAATCCGAGCGTCGGGGAAAAACCGGTACCAGTCGTCTTCGAGATCCTGCACGCGAACCATCCCCTCGACGAAGATGTCCAGGAGCTCCACGAAAAAACCGTCCTCGATGACCCCGGAGACGATTCCGTCGAACTCCTCCCCGACCCGGTCCCGAAGAAACCACGCCCGCATCACGTCGAGCACGTCGTACTCGCATCGCGCCGCCTTCGCCTCTCGCTCCGACGACTGCTCCGCGATCCTGACGAGGCCGGCGGGGTCGACCGGGGGGGGCTGCCGGCGAAGAGCCGCCTTCGCGAGCCGGTGCACGATGAGGTCCGGGTACCGACGGATCGGGCTCGTGAAATGCAGGTAGCGCTCGGACGCCAAACCGTAGTGCCCGATGTTCTCCTCGGCGTACTTCGCGCGCATCATCGTGCGGAGCAAGATGTGGTGGATGGCTCGCTCGGCCGGCTGTCCCCGCACGCTGGCGAGGAACGCCGCGAGAGCTCCGCTCGAGGCCAGTCGACCGAAACCCGGCTGATGCCCGAAACTGCGCGCGAACTCGAGGAAGCCACGCATCTTCTCGAGGTCGGGAGGCTCATGCACCCGGAAGATCGTCGCCCGGCGCTTCTTCAGGAACCAATCCGCCACTGCCTCGTTCGCCGCGATCATGAACTCCTCGATGAGACGATGCGCATCGTTGCGCTCGGATCGCACGACGTCCTCGGGATTGCCCGTGGCGTCGAGCACGATATCGGGTTCCGGTAGATCGAAGTCGAGGGTGCCCCGCGCCTCGCGACGGGCCCGCAATCGCCGCATCAGCTCCGCCATGAGAGTCACCTGCTCGCGGTGCTCGCTGATCCCGCCCACTTCCTCGCCGTCCAGCACGCGCGCCACGCCGCTGTACGTCCAGCGTCCCCACGATCGGATCGCGCTTTCGTAGACGCGTGCCTTCGTGCGGCACCCTTCGCGGTCGAACTCCATGTCGGCCGTGACCGTGAGGCGAAGCTCGTCCGGGCGGAGGCTCGCGATCCCGTTCGAAAGGCGTTCCGGCAGCATGGGGATCACGCGGTCAGGGAAGTACACGCTCGTCCCGCGCTCGAACGCTTCCCGGTCGAGCGGTGAGCCGGCGGCGACGTAGTGGGACACGTCGGCGATCGACACGCGCAGACGGAGGCCCCCGTCGGGGAGGGGGGAGATGGACACGGCGTCGTCGAAGTCGCGCGCATCCTCTCCGTCGATGGTGAACGTCGGCTCGCCCGAGAGATCCTCGCGTCCATCGACCTCGTCGTCCGTCGGCGCGGCCGGTAGCGCCTGGGCTTCCTCGAGAACATCGTCGGGAAAGCGACGGGCCCTGCCGTGCCGGCGAATCACCGTCTCCACGATCGTGCCGAGCTCACCCGGCGCGCCCAGGATCTCCACGATTCTTCCGACCGCGGGCTGCCGTCCCTGGGGGTACTCGCGGATCTCCACTTCGACGATCTCCCCGTCCCGCGGGGTGACCGCGCCCGGAGTCAGATCGATCGGCGCGTGGGAGAGAGCGGGGTCCGGTTCCACCAGCTCCCTCGCCCCGAGCCGCCGGTAGACGCCGGTGACCGTGGTGCGCGCTCGCTCCACGATCTCCACGACGCGGCCCGCCGTCCGGCCGAAGCGACCCGCCACCGGTACGGCGCGAACCCGGTCGCCGTCGAGAACGTCGTCGAGCTCACGGGGCGGGAGGAAGAGATCTTCGTCGTCCTCGCGAATGAGAAAGCCGAAGCCGTCGCGGTGGAGCCGCACGGCCCCCTCGATCGCCCACTCCCGATCGGCGGGACGCTGTTCGCCGAGGCGGTAGCCGCGTCCCTTCGCCGGTCGTAGCAACCCCTCGCGAACGAGTTTCTTGAGGAAGCGGCGGAACCGCGGGCGCTTCTTCGACGGAATCGCGCAGCCGTCGGCGAGCTCATGGAACTTCAGCCTACCGTCGGAAGCTCGCGAGAGCTCCCGGAAGACCAGCGCCGCGTCGAAGTCGTCGGACCGGGTCGAGGACCGTCTCACCCGGGAGGTCCTAATGGAGCAAGTCGCTCTCGGCGACGGGCACGCCGTTCACCGTCGTGAGCTCCCACGTGAGGAGGCCGTACTGGGCGGCTTCCTCGAGCCGCATGAGGATCTGGTGCCCGTTCTTCGCATGGTAGTAGCGGTCCACGATGGGGACCTTGTTGTCTTTGCGCACAGTCGAGATGATCACCGGGATCTTTCGCTCGGCCGAGAGCTGGAAGGGCACGATCGACTCGCGGAACTTCTGCCGCGGATACCGCGTCCCCTCGCCCGGCCAGAGCATCGGGAAGTCGCGTAGCATCTCGTCGGTGTCCAGGCGCTCCACGAGGAAGCCGCCGCAGAACATGCCGAGGTTCGCGCGGCGCACGTCGTTGGGGAAACGGGTCTCGTTCGTCTCGTCGATCCCGGCGGTCGTGGCCGTCACGTGGTATGTGCGCGGCTCGCGGATCCCTACGTAACTTCGAGTGACGTCGCCGCCCGTGGCCCCGGCCGTCGCCTCCGCTTCGAACTTCTCGACGCCCTCTTCGTCGCAGAGGATCTCCACGGACTCCCGGTAGCGGAACGGGGTCACGAGCTGGACCGTGTAATCCGTCTCCCCGGTGATCCGGAGGCGCGGGCCGCGCTCGGTCTCCACGCCCTCGAACGCGATCTCGAACGACCCGATCGGGGTCGTCTGGTCGTCCAGCGTGATGACGTATTCCAGCCGCACGTCCGCGAGATCCTTCGGGACCTGGGCCGAGGAGGAGGGGACGATCGCCAGCAGAGCGATCGTGGCGATTCGGAGCCCGTGAGAGCACCGGGAGCAGATGAGATTGTTCATTCGGTCACCTGGACGGAGAACGATGCATTGTATCGGATCGTCGCCGGACCGACAACGCCGGGCGAAGCCGACGCTCCTCCCTGGGAACCGCCCGCGTCCTCCCGAGGTTCCTTGACTCGCTCTCGGCGCCGCCCTAATGTTCTCGGCCCTTTGGGTTCTTGGAGACCGCATGGCGAGCTCTCAGGCGCAGCCCCCCCGCAAGCGGGCGAAGTCGAAGAAGGCGAAGCGCTCGACGCTCGGCCCGACGACTTCCCTCCACGAGAACGTCAGTCTCCAGTTCGATCGGGCCGCCGAGAGCCTCCGGATCCATCCGGGGCTCATCCGCCAGATCAAGGCGTGCAACAACGCCTACTCGGTCCAATTCCCGATCAGGCGCGGCAAGGACTACGTGCTGATCGAGGGATTCCGAGCGGAGCATAGCCACCACCTCAAGCCGGTGAAAGGCGGCATCCGCTACAGCGACACCGTCTCGATCGACGAAGTGATGGCGCTCGCCGCGTTGATGACCTACAAGTGTGCGCTCGTGGACGTGCCCTTCGGAGGTTCGAAGGGAGGGGTCCGCATCAACCCGCGCGAGTTCTCCACGCGGGAGCTCGAGAGGATCACCCGCCGGTACGCCTCGGAGCTGATCAAGAAGGACTTCCTCGGTCCCCACGTCAACGTCCCGGCGCCCGATATGGGAACGGGCGAACGCGAGATGGCGTGGATCGTGGACACCTACGACGCCTTTCACCCGGGTCATCCCGACACGCAGGCGGCGGTCACCGGGAAGCCGTTCCTGCACGGGGGGATCCTCGGCCGAAGGGAGGCCACCGGGCGCGGCGTGCAGTTCGGAATCCGGGAAGCGCTCTCGCACCCGGGTGACCTGGAGAAGATCGGCCTGAGGGCGGGACTCGCCGGCAAGCGGATCGTGATCCAGGGCTTCGGGAACGTCGGCTACCACGCCGCGAAGTTCCTTCAGCAGGAGGACGACGCCCGGATCACCACGATCGCGGAGTTCGACGGCGCGATTCACGATCCGGACGGGATCGACGTGGCTCGGCTGCACCGCCACTTTCAGCGGACAGGGAGCATTCTGGGGTTCCCGGGGGCCAAGACGCTCAAGGACTCCACGGAAGCTCTTTACCTCGATTGTGACATCCTGATTCCCGCCGCCCTCGAGAACCAGATCCACATGGGGAACGTCCGGAGGGTGAGGGCGAGGGTCATCGCCGAGGCGGCGAACGGCCCGGTCACCGCCGCCGCGGACGAGTATCTGCGCCAGCGAGGAGTGATGATCATCCCGGATATCTATCTGAATGCCGGTGGAGTTACAGTCTCCTACTTCGAGTGGAGCAAGAACCTCACGCACATGCACTACGGGCGGATGTCGCGGCATCTCGAGAACCTGGAGGCGGAGACGTTCATCCACCAGGTGGAGGCTCTGACCGGGAAGAAGCTCGATCCGAATGCCCGCGAGACCCTCCTTCGCTCCCACGACGAACTGGCGCTCGTGAACTCCGGTCTCGAGGACACCATGAGATCGGCGTACCGTGAGATCCGGGCCGTTCTGAAGCGACGCCGGAAGGTAGACGACCTGCGGATGGCCTCGTACGTTCTCGCGCTCGAGAGAATCTCGAATTCGTACCTCGATCTCGGGATCTTTCCCTGATCTCGATCGGGCTGCCGTCGACGGGCCGATGGCGCCGCCGCCGGGTGCTTCCCGGCGCCTGATCCGGCGGGTAGATTCCAGAGTTCAGCTGGATCCGCGGTGACGCGCGAGCCATCAACCGCTAAAATCTGCGAAAAGTCGCCGGAAGCAATCGAGCGTGCCCGGCGTACGCGAGACTCACGACGGGAGGTGAGCCCTTGACCAGGCGCGAGGAGCTACGTTCCGCATCCGAGGCCCTTCGGGAGGTCGGATCCCGGGCCCGGGTCTACGTCAGCATGCCGATCATCGACGGCATCACGCCGCGGGTTCTCGTGGACTCGCCGGGCCCCGTCGTCGAGGACGCCCACGGACTACCGCGCAAAGACGGGATATTCCGGCTCGACGAGGTCGGGCTCTCGCCGATGGACCACGTCGCCCTCTACGGCGACGGCGTGTTCGAGGGCATGCTGATCCGGAACCGCTCGATCTTTCTGTACCGCGAGCACATGGATCGGCTGGACGCTTCCATGGAGAAGGTGAGCGTCGCGCTGCCCATCAGCCGCTACGACCTGACCGAACGGCTACTCGAGACCTGCCGGGCGGTGGATCTCGGGGATGGCCCCGGCTACATCCGACTGGTCGTTACCCGAGGTATGGGTGACCTCGGAATCAACCCCCGGAAATGTGTGACGCCCACGATCTTCGCGATCGTGAGCACGATCCGTCTTTACGCCCCCGAAGCCTACGAGCGCGGGATAAGGCTCGGGCTGTCACGACAGATGCGCCGGCCCGATCGGGCGATCCTCGACCCGAACATCAAGAGCAACAACTATCTCAACAACGTCCTCGCGCTCATCGAGGGGACCGCGGATCAAGGTCTGGCCGAGGCTCTCATGCTGACGCACAGCGGGTACGTGGCGGAAGCGACCGTCGACAACATCTTCTCCGTGCGCAAGTACCCGGGCTGGGAGCACGATCCGTCGAAGGTCGAGGTGCGCACGCCCTCCTCCGAGTACTGCCTCGTGGGGATCACCCGCGGGACCGTCATGGAGCTCGCCGAGAAGCGTGGCTACAAGGTGATCGTGCGAGATGATCTGCTTCCGATCGACCTGGTCGGCCCGGAGAAAGAGTGCTTCATGACCGGCACGGGCGCGGGCGTCATGCCGATCACGGCCATCGAGGCGGTCACGGTGGGGAACGGGGCGCCGGGACCGGTCACACGCCAGCTCGTCGAGGACATCAACGCCCTGATGGACGATCCGGCCAACGGCCTGGGGCTGGATACGCCGAGCGAAGAGCTCGCCGCGATCATCGACGACGTGCAGACCGCGATCGACTAGCGCGCACTCAAGAGAGCGACAGCAGCACTGCGGATTCCTCCGCGCGGCGGATCGTCACCTCGTCGTCGTCGTCGAGCGGGATCGGATCCGGGCGGTTGTCCGCGGCCAACATCGCCGGGCCCCGCGTGATGCGCACCCTGATGACGGAATCCTCGCTCAGGACCATGTGGTCCATTTGCTCCGTGGAGTTGTTGAACGCGAGGCCGATCCCGACCCGGAAGATCCCCCGGGTTATGGACCGATAGTAGCCGGTGGAGCCGAACGGTGTCGCGACCACGACCCCGTCGCCGACGATTTCGTCGGAGAACTCCCGGTCATCGATCCACACGCGGTAGCGCACGCCTGACGTCGGCCTGGAGTTGTGTACGAGGACATCGTTGAGCGCCATGCGCACCTGGCCGAGGGCCTCGGCGCTGATCTTGAAGTAGGTGCGTCGCCGAAGGTCCCCGCGAATCAACCGCTCGAGCGCTTCCTCGATCTGGTGCGGCTCGCACTTCTTGCCGTGACGGCTGTTCCGGAGCGGGAGCTTCGGCACGCCGGGCCACTCGCGTTCGCTCCCCAGCAGCAGCCCGTCCCCACCGTAAGTGAGGATGACCTGAGGATCCTCCGAGACGTCCTCGAGGCCCGCTTCGCGAACGAGGCGCCGGATCACCTCGACTTGGTTTCCCAGAACCAGAACGCGCTTCATGTCTGCGGCGACCGTCAACTTCCCTTCTCCTCCCATGCGACCGGACGCTCGAAGATCCTTGTCTGGGAGGTTCGAGTCAAGGAGGGGAGGCAGAATCCCGGTTCCGATGGTAAGGTACGCGCGGACTTTGGCCGACCGAATTGCGACGAGCCCCATCGGCAAGGCTCGCGAGGCTTGGAGGGCGGAACGGATGAACCTCGTGCGAAACGCGATCACCGGTCTCGCGGTCGCTGCGTTCCTGCCGACCGGGGTCGCTTCGGCGCAGAGCTTTCCGGTGACGCCGGGTACGCTCGAGTTCCAGCTCGGCATCGCGGGCATCGTCCTCCCCGAAGATCAGAACGGGACCTTCAGTGCGCAGCCGGAGGTGAGGGCGGGGTACTTCGTCCTGGAGGGGCTTCAGCTCCAGGCGGAGGCCAACGCCCGCGTGTGGCCGCTCGGCAACCAGGCGCCCAAGAGTTACGGCCTCGGCGCCCATGTTCTCTGGTTTCCGAGGCCGTTCCCGAGCCGCAGCGTCTACGCGTTGGGTGGGCTGGCGGTCTCGTACCTCGACTACGCCGACCGCTATCAGATCGAGAGCGGCGTCGTACCGAGCGTGCGGGTGGGAGGCGGGATCAAGGTGTCTCTCGCCAAGGGATTCGTTCGGTTCATGCGGTCTGGACATTTCACGGTGGAGTACCGTGGGGAGTGGATCCGGCTCAACGAGGACATGGTCGTTTCCGGCCGCCAGGTGGACTTCGTGTCCGGGATCGCCCTCGGTTACTCGATCTTCCGCTGACGCTTCGGCCACCCGCCTCAGGCGAGTGGTATCAGCTCCCCCTCCTGCGCGATTCTCATGCCGAGAGCTTCGACCGCCTTCTTCTCCCGGGACTCCGGATCGAGCGTGGGGTTCGTGTGATTCAGGTGCGTGAACACGATCTTCGTGTCGAGCTGGGCGACGGCGCTCATCGTGTCGGCGATCGCGGGATGCGGGACGGAGCTCGCGTCATCCCGGCGGAGCTCCTTCTTGCGAAAGAACGTACCGTCGATGATCGCGACGTCCGCGGATCGGATCTGCTCGACGACGTCGACCGTGATGCCGTCGAGGTCGGGGGCGTAGAAGATCGATCGCCCGGCCTCGATGCGGTACGCCACCGTGTCGCCGAACTCGCTCCGGTGGTGCACCGGAATCGGCTGGATGGCGAGCTCCTCGAGGGCGGTGTCCCACCCGAGAGTCAGCGCGCGTCCCACCAGATGCCCGTGCCGGAACAGCCCTGCGAACGGCTCGTGCCGTTCGAGAAACTCGAGGCAGGCTTCGGTCGCCCAGACCGGCGTCCCGGTCGAGGCCCATCCTTCGCGGCCGAGGAGCGGAAGGCCGAGAATGTGACCGGCGTGAAGGTGAGTGATGAGGACCGCGGCGGGCGGCTGGTTCACCGGGCGCCCGGCGATCTCGGCGAGCGAGCGAATCTGCGCCGAGAGATCGGGCGTCGCGTCGATAATCGCCATTCCGCCCCGGACGACGAGCCCGAGGCTCGCGACGCGGCGACGGCGCTGCGGATCGGCGACGGCGGCGGAGCAGGACGCACAGGCGCAGCCGATGTGCGGGTAGCCGCCATCCTGCACTGTGCCGAGAATGACGGCGAACGGGAGATCGGACATTCGGGACAACTCGTCGTACCGGGATGGAGCGGGAGTTTGACCGATCCGGACCGGACGCGCAAGAAGGGCCCGGCGACGTGACCGCGCCGCTGTGCGGCGCCGGCGGGGAGGGAACCGTCCGGGCCGCGGTCGTCGAGGTCGCTCGTTCGTCGGGGATCGAGGCGCGAGAGGCGGACGGCTCGGCCTCCCCCGAACCCGGGGAGACCCTCGTCGACCTCGGTTTGCCGCCACGAGACTGGCCGGCCGGGGCCGAGCTCGTACTCCGGGAGACGGAGCGGGCCGCTCGCCTGGCTCGTGCCACCCCTGCCACCGTCCGGGTCGTGCGGGTGTCGGTTCTCGCCGCCGACTCGGCTCGCGCGACGATCTGGCCGCGGGCCCAGCTCGGGGCCGAGACCGCCTACCGTGAGACACACGACGATCTCGTGATCCTCCGCTGCGGGGTGCTTCTCGGGCCGTGTGGAATCGCCGCCGCGTTCCGACGGGGGATCGAGGCCGCTCGGGTGGTTCCGCTCCCGGCGATCCGTGACGCCAAGCTCGAGCCGATCCTCCTGGACGACTTCGCTCGCTACTGCGTGCAGGCGGCGGTGCTCCCGGGTCCCCTCGACGAGGTCTACGATCTGGGCTGCGGCGAGATCCTGACCGGAGAGCTCCTGGTGCGGGGGCTCGCCGACAGCCTCGGTTTCCGTCGCTGGTTCGTCCCGACTCCGAAATTGCTCGTTCCCGCGGTGGCGGCGGTACTCGCGACTGACTCGTTGCCACGCGCGGCCGTCGCACACACGCTCGAGACGCTGGCCTCAGGCCTCCTGCCGCGGCGCATGAACGCGTGGAGTCATTTCGACGTGCAGCCGTCCGGGCTGCGAGAGAGTCTGGCGCAGGCGACGGGGATGGTGCTGCCGGTCCGCAAGAAAGGAGAAGGACGGTTCGCCGCGTGGCGCAAGCCGGTGAAGAAGGGGATCCTCTGGCGAAAGAGCCGATGACCTCAAGCGCGATCCCGCACCCAGCGCCGGGCGGTCCGAACGAGGGAGTGCGCGGGATCCGCCCAGCATGCGCGAATCGCCGCGACGCCGGCCGCGCCCGCCGCGACGCAGGCCGCGAAGCGTTCGGCGTCGACGCCTCCGAGCGCGTAGACCGGCACCGACACTCGTTCGATCAAGACCGCGAAGCGCTCCAGGCCGAGAGCGGCGGCGCCAGGCTTGGACGGGGTCGGGAAGACCGGACTGAGGAAGACCCAGTCGGCTTCGGTCGCCTGCTCGAGCTCGCGGGAATCGTGGCAGCTCGCTCCCACCGGGACTCCGGGGGGAAGCTCGTGTCGGATCGCGGGCGGCGTCGGACCGCCCGCGCGCAGATGGACGCCGTCGGCTCCGAGCTCGACGGCGAGACGCACGTCGGAGTTGACGATGAACTGCGCGCCCGCCTCCTGCGTCTCTTCGCGCAGCCAGCGACCGATCGCGACGTGCTCCTCCGACGCCGCTGTCGCCCCTCGCAGCTGGAGCGACGGCAGTCCCGCTTCGAGCATCGCGCGGACGCGCTCTCTGGCTTCGGGAAGAGCGGCGGCGTCTCCGACGTCGACGATCGCATGGACGATCCCCAAAGGTCGCTTCATGCCGCTTCCGACCGGCGCCGAGCGCCCCGGTGCCGCTTCCTGGCGCCGTCCGAGCGTGATTGACTCCCTCCCAGGCCCTGTCTACTTTGGGGCGGGCCGACGGCCACCCGGAGCGACGACATGCCAGACATCCTCTCCATCGCCGGACACGACTTCGCGTCCCGGCTCTTCGTCGGCACGGGGAAATTCACCTCGCCGCAGATCATGCGAGATGCGTTGGAGGCTTCCGGCACCGAGATGGTGACGGTGGCGCTTCGTCGTGTCGACCTCGATTCACCTGAACCCAATCTGCTCGAGTTCATCGACCGGGACCGCTACCGTCTGCTGCCCAACACCTCGGGAGCGGAGAACGCCGAGGAGGCGGTGCGCCTCGCGCGGCTCGCCCGGTCGGCCGGCCTGTCCGAATGGGTGAAGCTGGAGGTCACCCCGGATCCACGCTGGCTTCTCCCGGATCCCGTCGAGACGCTGAAGGCCGCCGAGGTTCTCGTGGACGACGGCTTCAAGGTGCTCCCGTACATCGGTGCCGATCCCGTGCTGGCGAAGAGACTCCAGGAGGTGGGCGTCGCGACCGTGATGCCGCTCGGATCGCCGATCGGATCGAACCGGGGGCTCAAGACGCGCGACGCGATCGCGATCATCATCGATCAGGCCGAGGTGCCGGTCGTGGTGGACGCAGGGCTCGGGGCTCCGTCGCACGCAGCGGAGGCGATGGAGCTCGGCGCTGATGCCGTTCTCGTCAACACCGCGATCGCCATCGCGCGCCATGCGGGAGAGATGGCGCGCGGTTTCCGTCTCGCCGTGGAGGCGGGGCGAGTAGCGTTTCTCGCGGGGAGCGCACCGGAGCTGGAGACGGCCTCCGCGTCGAGCCCATTGACCGGGTTCTTGCGGGAGGAATCGTGAGCTTCCGGGAACGGCTCGCCACCCTGCCCATCGACCGCCTGCTCCGGGTCGCCCGAGACGCGGACGACGTGGCGGTCGATCGCGCTCTCGCGTCTCGTCGCCCCGATCTCGCCGACTTCGCGGCCCTGCTCTCGCCGGCCGCCGCCGCCCGCCTGGAGGAGCTCGCTCGCCGCTCGCACGAGAGCACCGTGCAACGCTTCGGCAAGACGATCCAGCTCTATGCGCCTCTTTATGTCTCGAACGAGTGCGTCGAGACCTGCACGTACTGCAGCTTCGCCCGCCCGAATCCGATCACCCGGCGGACGCTGACCGTGGACGAGGTCGCGGAGGAAGCGAAGATCCTGCTGCGAAAGGGGTTCCGGCATCTCCTCCTCGTCTCCGGCGAGCATCCGCGGCACGTCTCGCCCGACTACCTGACGAGCGTGATCGAGCGGCTCGCCCCGGACGTACCGAGCCTCTCGGTCGAAGTGCAACCCCAGACTTCGGACGTCTACTCCCGTTGGGTCGGCGCGGGGGCCGAAGGGCTCGTGGTCTACCAAGAGACGTACGATCGCGACGTCTACTCGTCCGTCCATATCGCCGGCAAGAAGAAGGACTACGATTGGCGGCTCGCGACCCCCGAACGGGGCGCCGAGGGCGGCATGAAGCGCCTCGGGATCGGGGCGCTCTTCGGGCTGGCCGATTGGCGGCTCGAAGCGGTTCACCTCGCGGCGCACGCGGACTATCTCGTCCAGCGATACTGGCGGGCGTTCGTTTCGGTTTCGTT